>NZ_CAXFDV010000468.1:0-5761 GCF_964001545.1 uncultured Aquincola sp. | reverse complement strand
CCGCCGCCAGGCTGCCGGCCGCCATGAAGGTGCGCGGGTGGGTCATTCTTTCTCCGTCTCGAGGGGGTTGAGGCGCTTGCCGCGCAGCAGCGACTCGGGCTGGCGGTCCAGCGTGTCGGCCAGCTGGCGGATGGCGTCGGCCGCGCGCGAGAGGTCCTGCATCGCCGCCCGCAGGTCTTGCGGCAGCGGTGCGTCCTGGGCCAGCAGGCCGCGCACCTCCTTGATGGTGCTGCGGGTTTCGTCCAGCGTCTGGCGGGCGCTGGGCACCAGCTCCTTCTGCACGCTGCCCATGGTGGATTCCAGCGAGCGGGTGGCGGCCTCGATGCCCACCAACGCCTTGCTCAGGTCGCCGGCCAGCTTCTCGAAGGGCACGCCCTCCAGCCGGTTGGCGATGCGCGCCACCTGCGCCTGCAGCTCGCCGAAGGCGTCGCGCACGGTGGGTATCTCGCGCTGGCCTTCGGCCAGGCCGGCCACCTTCTCGCCGCGGTGCTCGGGGAAGAAGTCGATGGCCACGTAGCGCTGGCCGGTCAGCAGGTTGGCGCTGCGCAGCTGCGCGCGCAGGCCGCGGTCCACCGAGCGGCCCGACAGCAGCCGCTCTATCGGGAAGCGGGCGCCGTTGGCATCTTCGGTGCGGCGGTTGTTGGGCTCGCGCGAGGCCACGGTGGCCGCGGTGTCGCGGTAGATGTGCAGCTTGACCGGGAAGGCGAAGCCGCCGACCTCGCGGTCGAAGCGGATGCCCAGCGAAGCCACCTCGCCGATCACGAAGCCCTTGAACTCCACCGGCGCGCCCACCGCCAGCCCGCGGACCGAATCGGTGAACACGGCGGTGTATTCCAGCACCTGCGCGGCGCCGCGGCGCAGCGCGGCGGCCTGGCCCTCGAACAGGTTGAAGGTGCTGCCCGCCTCGGCCTGCTGGCTGGCATCCAGCTCGGGCGGGGTCTCGAAGGCCACGCCGCCCACCAGCACCGACAGCAGCGACTCGGTGCGCAGCCGCAGGCCGGTACTGGCGTCGAACGACACGTCCACGCCGCTGGCATGCCAGAAGCGGCTGTTGGTGCTGACGAAGCGGTCGTACGGCGCCCGCACGAAGACGCGCAGCCGCAGGCCCTGGCCATCGGGCGCCAGATCGGCCGACAGCACCTGGCCCACCCGCACGCGGCGGAAGTACACGGCCGAGCCGATTTCCAGCGAGCCCAGGCTGCTGGCCTGCAGCACGAATTCCTTGCCGGCTTCATCCACCGACACCACGGGCTGCGTCTCCAGGCCGGTGAAGTGGCGCTGCGTCTCGGCGCTCTTGCCACCGTCCACGCCGATGTAGGCGCCCGACAGCAGCGTGGTCAGGCCCGACACCTCGCCGCCGGCCACCCGCGCCCGCACCACCCAGAAGCGCGTGTCCTCCACCAGCAGCGGGGCGGCATTGCGCTCCATCTGCGCGGTGACCAGCACGCCCTTGAGGTCCGGCGCCAGCCGCACCGCCGTCACCTGGCCCACGTTCACGTTGCGGTACTTGATGCGGGTCTTGCCCGCCTCGATGCCTTCACCGGTGGCAAAGCGGATGGTGATGGTGGGGCCGCGCTGCAGCCATTCGCTGGCGGCCAGCCAGCCCACGGCCAGCACCGCGATCAGCGGCACCAGCCAGATGGCCTGCGCCATCGACCAGCGGCGGCGGCGCTCGGGCACCGCCTCGGGGATGTCGGGCGGCAGGGCGGGGGCGGGCGGTGGGGCCGGCCGGTCTTGGGGGTCATCGGGCTGCATCGGGCTGCCGGTCGTCGGCTCGGTCAATGGAAGGAAAGCGGGCGCAGGCGGCGGGCGTGCCGGGGTCGTGCCACAGCAGGCGCGGGTCGAAGCTTTGCGTGGCCCACAGCGTGAGCCACACCACGGTGCCGAAGGCCACCACGCCGGGTCCGGCCGACACCTGCGCGGCCGGGCCCAGCTGCACCAGCGAGGCCAGCATGCCCACCACGAACACGTCCAGCATCGACCAGCGGCCCACCGTCTCGATCAGCCGGTACAGCGTGGTGCGGTGGGTGCGGCCGCGCTGCCAGCCCATGTGCACCGCCAGCACCAGGTAGCTCAGCACGCTGAGCTTGAGCAGCGGCACCAGCACGCTGGCGATGAAGACGATGGCCGCCAGCGGCCAGGAGCCGGCCTGCGCCAGTGCCACGATGCCCGACAGGATGGTGTCGGACCGCTCGCCGACGGCCGAGCGGGTGGTCATGATGGGCAGGGTGTTGGAGGGCACGTACAGCGCGGCGGCCGCCAGCAGCAGCGCGGTGGTGGTGCCCACGCTGCGCTTCAGGGGGCCGCGCAGCTGCGCCTCGCAGCGCGGGCAGCGGCCGGGGCCCTGCCGGTCGTCGGCCGGCGCCTTGAGCACCAGCTGGCACGCCGGGCACTGCTGCAGGCCGCACTCGTGCAGCGTGGGGCAGTGGCCGGCCGCCGGCTCGGCGGGCCGGGCTTTGGGGCGGCGGGTGAACCAGCGCATCGCCATGGCTAGCGCAGGCGCACTTCGCGCGGGTCCAGCAGCGCCCAGGCGTCCACCGGCGACAGCATGCGCAGCGCGGCCAGCCGCAGCGCCATGAAGGCCATCAGCGCCACCAGGCCGGGGCCGACGACCAGCGTGGCCAGCTGGCCCAGCTTGACCAGCGCCACCGCGGTGCCCAGCACCAGGATCTCGGTCATGTTCCAGTCGCGCATGCCCTGCCACAGGTGCATCACCGGCCCCAGCCAGCGCGGCGGCGGCTGCAGCGCGCCGGGGCTGCGGGCGCGCCACCACAGCGTCACCGCCACCAGCAGCATCGCGCCCATCTCGGTGGCCGGCGCGATCACCGTGGTGATGAACAGGGCCGCCGACAGCGCCAGCTTGCCCTGGTGCCACAGCACCACCGCCGCGCTGCTGAGGGTGACGGAGCTTTCCAGCCCTCGCAGCGCCAGCGAGACCATGGGCTCCAGGTGCACGGCGATGATGCAGACCCAGGCCGCCACCAGCAGCGCGACGACGCCCGACAGGCGCGAGGCCGACTCGGCGCTGGCGCCCAGATGGAGCGTGTGCAGCGGCGACTGGCAGCGCCAGCAGGTGGCCGGCCGGCCCGCCTGCACGCGGTTGAGCGCATCGCACAGCTCGCAGCCCGCCAGCCAGCCGCCGGCTGCATCGGCGGCATCAGGGACGGAGGTGGGGGCGGCGGTGGGCAAGGGCGAAGCTGCAGGTCGTGAAAGAAGCAGGGCGCATGATGCCGTGGCCGGCGCCGCGGCAGTGTAGGTGCTGTCCGACGGTGCTTGTGGGCGCGGTACGACCACCCCCGCAGGCAGCGCTTTCCACAATGGCACATGACCGCCAGCACCCCATCGACACCGCCTGCCCGCCCCGTTCATGCACCGCGCCGGCCGCGCCGGTGGCTGCATGTGCTGGGCCTGGTGATGCTGGTGCTGGCAGGCTTCCTGATCGTGTCTGAACTGCTGGGCTGGCGTTACCTGCGCGGCCCCATCGAACGTTATGCCACCGACGCGCTGGGCGCGCCGGTGCGCATCGCGGCGCCTTTCCGCCTGCACCTGCTGCGACCGCCCCAGGCCAGCGCGGGCGCGCTGTGGGTGGGCGCGGCGCCGGGCAGCCAGGCGCCGTTCCTGGTCGATGCCAAGGACGTGCTGCTGCGCTGGCGCTGGGGCGACGTCAACGACTTCCGCAAGGGCGGGCCGCTGCGCCTCGTGGCCCTGCAGGCGGGCCAGCTGGAAGCCCATGTGCTGCGCCCCAAGGAAGGTGTGGCCAGCTGGCAGTTCAAGACCGACAGCCAGGAGCCCAAGGTCGAGCGCGACTCGCCGCGCGTGGAGCGGGTGCGGCTGCGCGAGGCGGCCATCCATGTGAACGACGCGGTGAGCGAAGTGAAGGTGGAAGCCCATGCCCGCATGAACGAAAGCGCCCCGGCCGCCGGGGCGGCCTCGGCGCCTGCGGCGGCTTCGGCCCCTGCCGCCTCGGGCGAAGGCGACTTCGGCCTCGTGGCCGACGCCGAAGGCACCTGGCGCGGCATGCCGGTGAAGCTGCAGGCCCGCTCGCCCCAGGTGCTGCCGCTGCTGGACGATGAGCAGCCGGCGCCGCTGCAGGTCAAGGCGCAGGCGCTGATCGGCCGCGCCAGGCTGGCCTACGACGGCGTGGTGCACGACCCGCTGGGCGCACGTGGCATCGAAGGCGAGCTGCGCATCAGCGGCCCGTCGCTGGGCGCAGTGGGCGAGGCCTTGAACGTCACCCTGCCCACCACGCCGCCGTTCAACCTGGTGGGCACGTTGCGCCATACCGACCCGGTATGGCATGTGGCGGTGAGCACCGCCACCATCGGCAAGAGCGCGCTGCGCGGCACCTTTGCCTACGACCCGCAGCCGGCCACGCCCAAGCTCACCGGCGAGCTGCTGGGCAAGCGGCTCGACCTGGCCGACCTGGCGCCCGCGGTGGGCGCCGACGGCAAGCCTTCCACCCCGCCGCCCAATACCCGCAATGGCGGCCCGCGCGTGATCCCCGACCGCAGCTTCGACCTGCCTTCGCTCAAGGCGATGGACGCCGACGTGCGCGTGGCGCTGGACGAGCTGAACCTGAACACCAGCGCGCTGGAAACACTGCGGCCGCTGGCCGGGCGCATCGTGCTGGCGGGCGGCGTGCTGCGAATCGAAGACATCAAGGCCACCACCGCCGGCGGCAGCGTGACCGGCTCCACCGGGCTGGACAGCACCGCCCAGCCGCCGCGCTGGGACACCGACCTCAAGCTGCGCGGCGTGGACGTGGCCGGCTGGCTGAAGGCCGCGCGCAAGGACAACGCCGACGTGACCGCCCGCAGCAGCAAGGCCAAGCTGGAACGTGAACGCGAGGCGGCCCGCAAGGGCAGCGGCCCGGTCACGGCCTACATCACCGGTGAGCTGCAGGCCGAGTTCAAGCTGCGCGGGCAGGGCAACTCCACCGCCCAGCTGCTGAGCACGCTGGACGGCAGCGCGCGCGCGGTGGTGCGCAACGGCACGCTGTCGCACCTGATCGTGGAAGCGCTGGGCATCGACGTGGCGCAGGCGCTGGGCGTGTTCGTCTCCGGCGACAACAGCCTGCCGCTGAACTGCGCCGTGGTGGCCATGGACGCCAAGCAAGGCGTGCTGACGCCCAGCGTGGCCGTGCTGGACACGCGCGACAGCACGGTGACGCTGAGCGGCACCATCGACCTGAAGAACGAGTTGCTCAACCTGCGCAGCGAAACCAAGCCCAAGGACTTCAGCTTTGCCACGCTGCGCTCGCCGCTGCTGCTGACGGGCAGCTTCTCGTCGCCCGAGGTGGGCGTCGCCAAGGGCCCGATCGCCGCCCGCGTGGCAGCCGGTGCGGCACTGGCCGCGGTGGCCGGCCCGCTGGCCGCGCTGCTGCCGCTGCTGGACCCGGGCAGCGGCGACAAGGAAGACAACTGCCAGGCGCTGGTGCAGAAGTCGGAGCCGGGCAAGGCCGAACCCGCGAAGGCCGCAAAATCGCGGCCATGAACAAGGCGTTCACCAAAGAGACCGACCGCGACGACGACGACGACGAAGTCGGCGGCCTGCCGCCGCTGCCTGCCGGCACCCGCAACTACATGACGCCCGCCGGCTACCAGCGCCTGCGGGCCGAGTTGCTGGGCCTGATCGACGACGAGCGGCCCAAGATCGTGGAAGTGGTGTCCTGGGCGGCCAAGAATGGCGACCGCTCGGAAAACGGCGACTACCTCTACGGCAAGAAGCGGCTGCGCGAGATCGACCGCCGCATCCGCTTCCT
>NZ_CAXFDV010000467.1:0-24278 GCF_964001545.1 uncultured Aquincola sp. | reverse complement strand
GCCGGGTGCCGCTGCTGGGCAGCGGCCTGGGCCTGCGGCTGAAGCTGGCCACCACCACGCAGGCCGAGCTCGATGTGGCCTGGCCCCACAAGCGCACCAGCGCCACGCCCGACGGCGGCGCCCGGCTGCATGTGCGGCTGCTGACGCAGTTCTGAGCCCGCACCGCGCCCTCCCCTCCACGCTTTCCATCTGCTGCACCCCATGGCCCGCCAACTGTCCCGCCGCCGCCTGTCTGCCCACCTGAGCCCGCTAGCCGCGGCCCTGGTGGCCGTGTGGCCGCTGCAGTCGGTGCTGGCCCAGCCGGCGCCCACCGCGCTGCCCAGCCCGGCCGCGCAATGGGTGCAGCGCTACACCGGCAGCGTGGCGCCGGTGCTCAGCCGCCCGACCGGCCAGCCCAACAGCCTGCTCATCAACCAAAGCGGCAACCGCGCCATCTACAACTGGAACCGCTTCGACATCGGCAGCGCGGCCAGCGTCGAGTTCCGCATGCCCGATGCCAACGCGGCGGCGCTCAACCGCATCGGCGGCCTGTCGCCCAGCGTGATCCAGGGCGCGCTCAAGTCCAACGGCCAGGTATGGCTGATCAACCCCAACGGCGTGGTGTTTGGCCAGGGCGCGCGGGTGGACGTGGGCGCGCTGATCACCAGCACCCTGAACGTGGCCGATGCCGACTTCCTGGACGGCCTGACCAGCCGCACGCTGGGCCGCGGCCCGGCCTTCCGTTACGACGGCGCGCCCGAGGACTTCATCGACAGCCGCAACTTCGTGCGGGTGGACGCGGGCGCCGAGATCCGCACCGCCGAGGGCGGCCGCGTGTTCCTGTTCGCCAAGCGGGTGGACAACGCCGGCAGCATCTCCACCCCCGGCGGGCAGACGGTGCTGGCCGGCGGTGGCGAGGTGTACCTGAAGCTGCCCACCAGCGAGGCCATCTATGCCTCCGAGGTCAACCCCAACGTGCCGGCGGTGCAAGGTCTGCTGGTGGAAGTGGGCGCTGCTGCGGGCCGCGACGGCTCGGTGGCCAACCTGGCCGGCGGCAGCATCAGCACGCCGCGCGGCAACACCACGCTGGTGGGCCTGGCGGTCAACCAGTTGGGCCGCATCAGCGCCACCACCAGCGTGTCGCAGAACGGCTCGGTGCTGCTGCTGGCGCAGGGCGGCACGCAGGTGGGCCCGGCCGGCACCGAGAACTTCTATGAAGCCGGGTCGGACCTGTACAAGCGCGCGCAGCGCGCCGGTTCGCTGGTGCTGGGCAGCGGCAGCCGCATCGAGATCACGCCCGACGTGCCGGCCACTGGCGCCGCGCCCACGTCGGACGGCAATGCCACCTTCGTGCCTTCGCGCATGGCGCTGGCCGGCCACGACATCACGCTGGCCGCGGGCGCGCTGATCCAGGCGCCGGGCGCCAGCGTCACGCTGCGGGCCGGCACGCCCGACTACCGGGCCGACCGGCTGACCAGCCGGGCCTTCACCGCCAACGACCCCACGGCACGCATCAGCCTGGCCGATGGCGCCACGATCGACGTGGCCGGCACCACCAGCACGGTGGTGAGCGCGGCGCGCAACTTCGTCACCACCGAACTCCTGGGCGCCAACGACCTGAAGGACGCGCCGCTTCAGAAGGAGGGCGTGCTCTCGCGCAACCGCGTCACGCTGGACATCCGCGACAAGCTCGATGCGGTGGACTCGCCCATCCTGGGCGAGCTGGACAGCTACCGCAATGCCGTGCAGCGCAGCGCCGAAGAACGCCTGTCCACCGGTGGCAGCGTGGACCTGCGGGCCGAAGGCGCGGTGGTGATGCATGAGCGGGCGCGCATCGATGTGTCGGGCGGCCAGGTGGCCTATGCCGAGGCCATGGTCACCCCCACCCGCCTGGTGGCCGAGGACGGCAGCCTGTACACGCTGAACACGGCCCCCAAGGACCGGGTGTACGAACGCACCATCAACGACAAGGGCACGCCCAAGCCGCTGTACGACCGCTGGGGCGTGCGCACTGCCTACGGCAATACCCTGCCGGCTGAAAAGGCGCTGGGCTATGTGGATGGCCAGTCGGCGGGCAAGCTCAGCGTGGTGGCCCCCACCGTGGTGCTGGACGGCCAGTTGGCCGGCCACACCGTGGTCGGCGACCGCCAGCGCAGCGGCCTGGACGCGATGGCCGCCCTCGGCAGCCTGGCCGTGGGCACGCTGCAGAACGCGCAGCCCTTTGGCGGCAGCAGCTATGCCGGCGCGGTGGTGGCCGGCACCCTGCGGCTGGGCGCACAGGCCGGCAGCCTGGGCGAGGGCTTCTGGCTCGACCCGCAACAGGCCGCGCTGGGCACCGACTCGCGCGTGGCCGCCGGCACGGTGATGGCCGGTGGCTTCGGCCAGCTCACGCTGGCCAGCAACAGCGACGTGCGCATCGAAGGCGAGCTGGCGCTGCCCGACCGCGGCAGCCTGCAGGTGGCCTCGCGCGACGGCGGCGTGCTGATCGGTGCCAACGTGGCGGCCCGCGCCGGCAGCGTGAAGGCGCAGACGCTGGCCGGCGGCGACGTGACGCTGGCGGCCGGCCGCGGCATCGACGTGTCGGGCCGGGTGCTGAACGAGCGCAACGATGGCCCGCTGGCCCGCAGCACGATCAACGGCGGCAGCGTCACGCTGCAGTCGCGCCGCGGCGTGCTGCTGCAGGCCGGCAGCAGCATCGACGTGGATGGCGGCGCGGTGGTCACCGCCAACGGCGTGCAGGGCGGCAGCGGCGGCAGCATCAGCCTGGCCAGCGGCAGCGCCGACGTGTCCGGCGGCGCCAACCTGCTGCTGGGCGGGAGCCTGAGCGGCCATGCACTGAGCCGCCCGGGCAGCCTGTCCATCAGCACCGACAGCATCCGCATCGGCAACGCTGCAGCGGGCAGCCCGGCGGCCAGCACGACGCTGGACGCGGGCTTCTTCTCGCGCGGCGGCTTTGCCAGTTACAGCCTGGACGGCCGCGAGTTCGTGGACCTGGCCGCCGGCACCGTGGTCGCGCCGCGGCTGGAGGCCTGGATGGCGGCGCCCGGCTTGCGCGACGCAGCCACCGGCAGCGCGCTCGATGCCTACGTGACCGCACCCGCGGGCGCGCTGGCGCCACTGCCGGCACCGGTGAACGTGTCGCTGGCTTCCGGTGGTGGCGCTTTGACCGTGGGCGCGGGCGCCGGCCTGTCGCTGGCCGCCGGCGCCACCGCGCAGCTGCAGGCCAACACCCGCCTGACGATGGACGGCGAGATCCGCGCCGCGGGCGGCAGCGTCACGCTGCGGCTGACCCGCGGCGGCACGCAGGAGCAGCAGGACTACGACAACGCGCAGTACCTGTGGCTGGGCGGCCGCAGCGTGATCGACGTCAGCGGCAGCACCGTGCTCACGCCCTCGGCCAACGGCCTGCGCCAGGGCACGGTGCAGGACGGCGGCCGCATCACGCTGGACGCGGCCACCGCCGCGCCCACCAGCCTGGTGCTGCAGCAGGGTGCGCAGCTGCGCGCCGATGGCACCGTGGGCACGCTGGACGTGAGCCGCCAGACCGCGGGTGCCACCGTGGTGCAGCGGCAAACCGTGGCCAGCAATGGCGGCAGCCTGACCGTGCGCGCCAGCCGCGACCTGCAGCTGGAAGGCAGCTTCTCGGCGCGTGGCGGCGACCCGAGCGCGGCCGGTGGCAGCCTGTCCATCACCCTGACCAGCGTGCCCGGCAGCCGCGTGCTCACCACGCTGGCCGCTGAGCGTGAGCTGCGCATCAGCCGCGAGAGCGCCACCACCACCGCCGGGCTGCAGCCGGCCGACCTGGCCGCGCCGCGCGACCTCACCGGCCAGACCCGGGTGGGCGCCGACTGGCTGGCGGCCACCGGCGTGGCCGACCTGAGCCTGAGCTCGCGCGACGCCATCCGCCTGGACGAAGGCGTGACGCTGGCGCCGGTGCGCAGCCTGCGGCTGGACACGCCGGCCCTGCGCTACGGCAGCGACACGACCGCCACCGGCAGCGTGCAACTCAGCGCCGCCACCCTCACCCTGGCCAACACCCAGGCGCCGGTGACCGCCGGCACCAACACCCGGCCGGCGCCGGTGGCCAGCAGCGGCACGGGCCAGCTGCTGGTGCAGGCCGGCAGCCAGCTGTCGCTGGAAGGCGCGGTGGCCACCCAGGGCTTCGGCGGCATAGCCCTGCGCAGCCAGGGCGACCTGCGCCTCGTGGAGCTGCTGGGCGTCAGCGGTCGCAGCGGGGCCTTCAATACCGCGGCCGACCTGCGGCTGCAGGCCGACCAGATCTACCCGTCCACCGACAGCCGCTTTGTCATCGACGCGGGCAACCGCGTGGTGCGCATCGCCGCGGGCGATGACGCCGCCGTGCAGGCGCCACTGGCCTCGCGCGGCAGCCTCACCATCCGCGCGGGTGAGATCGAGCAGGCCGGCCTCCTGCGCGCGCCGCTGGGCCAGATCACGCTGCAGGCCAGCGGCCGGCTCACGCTGGCGCCTGACAGCATCACGTCGGTGTCGGCGGCCGGCCTGCTGCTGCCCGATGGCGACGGCCATGCCACCGGCAGCCTGCCGACCAAGCAGATCACGCTCGAATCCACCGCCGGCGCGGTGGACGTGCAGCGCAACGCGGTGCTCGACCTGTCGGGCGGCGGCGAGGTGCTGAGCTACCTGTTCGTGCCCGGCCCGGGCGGCTCGACCGACGTGTTCGCCGGCACCGATGGCGCCTATGCCATCGTGCCGACGGTGCGCAACGGCGCACCGCTGGACGCCACCTGGGCCGGCACCGCGCCCACCGCCGGCCGGCAGCTCATCATCGGCCCCGGCGGCCCGCTGCCCGAAGGCGCCTACACGCTGCTGCCGGCGCGTTATGCGCTGCTGCCGGGGGCCTTCCTGGTCAAGCCGCAGACGGGCGGGACGCCGCTGCAGTTCGGCACCCACCTGGCCCAGGCCGATGGCAGCAGCCTGGTGGGTGCGGTGACCGGCAGCGCCGGCACCGCGCTGCGCGATGCGCTGTCCAGCACCTGGCGCATCACGCCTTCGGACAAGGCCCGGCTGTCGTCGGAAGTGCGCGAGACCACGGCCACGAAGTTCTACACCCAGGCGGCGCAGGCCGCCGACCAGCCGCGCCCGCCGCTGCCCGCCGATGGTGGCACGCTGGTGCTGGCCGCGCAGCAGGCTTCGCTGGCAGGCACGGCGCGCTTCGGCGCCGATGCGGCCACGGCCGGCGCGCTCGGTGGCCAGGCCTTCATCACGGCCGATCGCATGGCCATCGGCGCGCCTTCGGCCCAGGCCGGCGTGCTGTCGCTGTCGGTGGCCCAGCTCAATGCCCTGGGGGCGCAGACCCTGGTGCTGGGCGCCCGGCCTGGCGCCACTGCCGACCTGCTCACCGTCACCGCGCGTGAGTTGAGCTTCAATGCGCTGGCCGACACCGCTTCCGTACTGCAGGCCGGCGACCTGCTGCTGGCCGCCACCGGCCAGCTGCGCCTGGGCAGCGGCGTCGGCCTGCTGGCCAGCGCGGTCCCCAGCGCTGGCGCTGGCACCAGCACCGGCACCGGCACCCCGGCCCGCGACTACCGGGTGACCGGCGACGGCGCGCTGCTGCGCGCCAGTGCCTCGGCCGATGCGCAGGTGCTGCGCAGCGGCGCCGAGCGCCAGACCGGCACGCTGGACATCGGCGAAGGCGTGCGGCTGTCGGCCGCGGGCGGCAGCCTGCTGCTGGACGCCACCGCCAGCACGAGGGTGGCCGCCGGCCTGCAACCGCAGGCCGCGAACATCACCGTGGGCGCCGGCCGCATCCAGCTGGGTGTGAGCGGCAACGACGCCGCCTTCGACGGGCAGGCGCTGCAGCTGAACCCGGCGTTGGCGGCCGCGCTGTCGGGCACGCAGCAGCTGTCGTTGCGCAGCTATTCGTCGATCGACTTTGGCGCAGGTGCAGGTGGCGGTGCAGGCGCCGGTGCCAGCCTCGGCGGTGCGGCCCTGCAATCGCTGACGCTGGACACGCCCGAGCTGAAGACGCTGGACGCCGCGGGCGCCACCTTGCAGGCCGCCGAGTTGAGACTGGCCAACACCACCGGCGTGGTGGCCAACCTCGACCAGCGGCCCACGGCCCTGGGGCTGCAACCCCGACCCGCGCCCACCGGCACGCTGCGCCTGCAGGCCGAGCGCCTGCTGGCGCTGGGCGACGGCAGCGTGGGCGTGGACGCCGCCAGCACCGTGCTGGCCAGCGGCGGCGTGATCCAGGCCGAAGGCATCGGCGGCCTGAGCACCCGCGGCGACCTGACGCTGCAATCGCAGCGGGTGCAGACCGCCTTGGCGGGTGAGGCCGACTGGCGCGCCGCCGGCGACCTGAGCATCGAGGCGCTGGCGCCCACCGCCGCCGGCGTGCCGGCCAGCACGCTGCCCGCCGCAGGCGCGGGCGGCCGCCTGGCCTTTGCCGCCGGCAGCCGCCTGGTGCATGCCGGGCAGATCACCGCGCCGGTGGGCGAAGTGAGCCTGCAGGCCGTGGGCGACCTGGCCCTGCAAGCCGGCGCCACGGTGCAGGCCACCGGCCTGCGCAGCACGCTCGACGGCAGCACGGTGGACCTGCCGGGCGGCCGCATCGCACTGGGCAGCCAGACGGGTGATGTGCGGCTGGCCGCCGGCTCGCTGCTGGACGCCAGCGCGGTGGGCGAAGGCCATGCGGGCCGCATCGAGCTGGTGGCGCCGCAAGGCCAGGTGCGCGTGGAAGGTGCGCTGCAGGCCCGTGCCACGGGCGCCAACGCCCGCGGCGGCAGCCTGGCCATCGACGCCGGCCAAAGCCTGGACCTGGCCGCGCTGGCGACGACGCTGGGCGGCGGCGACAACTTCGCCGAGCGCATCGCACTGCGCCAGCGCCAGGGCGACCTGACGCTGGCCGCCGGCAGCCAGCTCTCGGCCCGCCAGCTGGCACTGGCCGCCGATGCCGGCGCGCTGGTGATCGACGGGCAGCTGGTGGCCAGCGGGCGCAGCGCCCCGGCCAGCATCGAACTGTCGGCCGGGCAGGACCTGCTGCTGCGCAGCGGCGCGCTGCTGAGCAGCCGCAGCCTGGTGGGCGAAAGCCGCATCAGCCTGAGCACGCGCGACGGCTGGCTGCGCCTGCAAGAAGGCGCGACCATCGACCTGCGCCCCGGTGGCCCGCAAGCCAGCGCGGGTGTGCTGGAACTGCGTGCGCCGCGCATCGTGGACGGCGACACCCAGGACGTGGCCATCGCCGCCGTCGGCAGCACGCTGCTGGGCCTGGGTCGCGCCGAGGTGGAAGCCGTCAAGGTCTACAACGGCCAGGAGCTGATCGAGGGCTTCACGCCCGGCCAGGAACCGCCCGCCCCGCCGCCGCCCGATGGCGAGCCGGGGGGTGAAGATCCGGGCAGCGAGAACCCTGGCGGCGAGACGCCGGTGCCGCCGCCCCCTCCTCCGCCGCCGCCGCCTCCTCCTCCCCCGCCGCCGCCCCCGCCGCCGCCTCCTCCGCCCCCACCGCCGGCCGAGCCGCCGCCGCCGGGCACGCCTGCGCCGCCACCGCCACCACCGGCGCCGCCGGCCGGCCCTTCGCCTGGCAACGGCCCGACGACCGGCGACCAGGTACCGCCGGCGCCGCCCTTGCCCACCGTGGCCTCGCTGAGCAGCCGCTTTGCCGACGTGCGTGCGCTGGCCGTGGCCTCGCCGGCCGAAGGTGGCGGCCGTGCCCGCGCGCTGGCTGCATCACCTGGCAACGGCCCGACCACGGGGGACCAGGTGCCGCCGACGCCGCCGCTGGAGCCCAGCACGCAGCCCGCGCCGCCGCCACCGCCGCCCATCCCCGCGCCACCGCCGGCGCCCACGCCAGCACCGACGCCCACGCCTGCGCCGAGCCCCTCGCCAGAGCCCAGCCCCGCGCCCAGCCCGGGCTCGGGCGGCACGCCGGCGCCGGGCCCGAGCCCAGCGCCAGGCCCGGCCCTGCCGCCCGCGCCCACGCCGCAGATCGGCGTGGCCTCGATCAATGCCGACAGCGATGCCTTTGCCACGCAGGCACGCGCCACGGCCATCGCCACGCGCCTGTTCGGCGACCGGCTGCCGGTTGGCGCCAGCGTGACCGTGCGCGCCGGGGTGGAAGTGCGCTCGGACAGCACGCTCACCTTGTCCACGCCCTGGCAGCTGGCCGTGCCCACCGTCGGCCAGAACGCCAGCGGCCCCGTGCGCGTGGGCGGCGCCGCCGTCACGCTGCGTGCGGCGCAAGACCTGGTCATCGCACAGTCGCTGCACAGCGGCTTCGCGGCCCTGGACGCGTTCAGCGGCGAGCGTGAATGGCTGCCCGAGCCCGGCTCGGCCGGCGCCATCCGGCTGGTGGCGGGTGCCGACCTGGCCGCCGCGCACAGCGATGCCACGCTGCGCAGCACCGCCACCGGCAGCCTGACCATCGGCGGCAGCGCGGCGCCCGATGGCGTGCTGGTGCGCAGCACCACCGGCAGCATCACGCTGGCCGCGGCCCGCGACGTGACGCTGGCCGATGCCCGCAGCGCCGTCTACACCACCGGCCTGCCCAGCGCGGGCGGCGAAGGTGCGCCGCTGCTCGATGCCTTCAGCGGCCTGGTGCCCGCGGCCAATGAGCAGGGCTTCGTCGATCCCTTCCTGCAAGGCGGCGGTGCCATCAGCGTCAACGCCGGCCAGGATGTGATCGGCCAGCCGCTGGCCCGTGCCGATGCCGCCATCAACCGCTGGTGGTGGCGCGGCAGCATCGACAGCCGAGGTGTCTGGTGGTCGCGCTACGACCTGTTCGACGGCGGCCTCGCCACCTTCGGCGGCGGCGACGTGAACGTGCATGCCGGCCGCGACAGCCTGGACCTGAATGCCGCCGCCGCCAGCAGCGGCTGGGTGTCGCACGACGGCCGCAGCGGCGCGCGGTACGGCGGCGGCTCGGTGGAGCTGCAGGCCGGCCGCGACATCGCCGGTGGTCTGCTGTACGCCAGCGGCAGCAGCCTGCTGCTGCAGGCCGGCCGCGACATCGTGGCCAGCACCGGCGGCGCCGCACTGGCGCCGCAGCTGGTGCATGGCAGCACGCAGGTGGCGGTGCAGGCGCGCGGCGACCTGCGCGTGGCCAGCGTGCGGGCCGAGCACCTCACCTTCCCGTCGCTGGCCAATGCCAGCAACCAGGTGATCGCCGACACTGCGCCGCTGGCGCGGCTGGACCTGCTGAGCACCGCCGGGGATGTGCGCTACGACGGCGATGCGCAGCAGACCGAGTCCGGCTCGGTGAGCCCGGACGCCGCGCTGCTGGGCAGCCTGGTGCCGGCCTGGCTGCGCATGGCAGCGCCGCACGGCAGCGTGGACGTGCGCGGCCCCCTGCTGCAGCAACCGGGCGCCGACGGCGCGCTGGCGCTGCTGGCCGGCCAGGACCTGACGCTGGGCCAGGCGGTGACGGTCAACGCCACCCGCAGCGACGCGCTGCCCACCCTGCAAGAGCCGCTCACCCTGGCCGAGCAGCTGCGTCTGAATGCCTTCAACGATGGCGGCGGCCTGGACCGCAGCAGCCGCGATCCGGTGCACCTGGTGGCGGCCGAGGGCGACCTGACCGTGGGCAGCAACCTCACATCGGCCCGGCCGCTGCGCCTGGTGGCCGGCGAAGACCTGCGCCTGCCCGGCGCCAGCAGCCTGATCACCGCGCAGCACCAGGACCAGCGCTATGCCGGCATCGGCGACGACGGCCGTGCGCTGTGGCTGCCGGTGAGCGAAGGGAGCCTGCTGCAGGCTGGGCGCGACATCGTGGGCGGCGCGGTGAGCGGGGTCAACGGCATCGAGATCGCCGGCCCCGGCGATGCGCTGCTGCTGGCCGGCCGCCAGGTGGACCTGGGTAACACCAGCGGCCTGGTGGCCAGCGGCAACCAGCGCAGCAGCACGCTGCTGCCGGCGCGGGCGGCTGACCTGACCATCGTGGCCGGCTGGCAGCCGGGCGACACCCAGCAGGCGCTGGCCAGCGGTTTTGCGGCGCTGGGCGTCTCGGGCCTGCTGGCGCAGCCGGGCGCACTGCAGGCCTGGCTGGGCGGCGCCACCGAGGCCGCTGCCTTCGATGCGCTGCCGGCCGCGCAGCAACTGGCGCAGGCCCAGGCCCTGCTGGGCCCGCAGCAGGACGCCGCGCTGGCCCGCGTGCTGCGCACCGTGCCGGCCTGGCGCGACCTGAGCACCGATCAGGCCCGCAGCGCGCTGGGCAGCGCAGGCACGGCCTTGCAGGCCCAGGTGGCGCGCGGCCTGCTGCTGCTGGCCTTCGAGGCGCGGCCGGCCGCCGACCGCGCCGCCTTCGTCGCCACGCAGGCGGCGCGGTCCGGCAACCCGTATGCGGCCGGGCTGCAGCAGTACATGGCCCGCATCGGCGGCCATGCGCCGGCCTCTCTGGCGGCCGCGCTGGAAGGCTTTGCGGCCCTGCCGGTGGAGCGGCAACTGCCCTGGCTGCGCCAGGTGCTGGCCACCGAGTTGCGCAACGCCGGCCGCCAGGCCGCCAGCCTGGCCGACGAGCCGCGTGAAGCGGCCTATGCCGCCGGCTACCTGGCGCTGGAAACCCTGTTCCCGGGCGCTCGGGCGGCGGGCGACATCCGCCTGCCCACCAGTCAGATCCGCACGCTGCAGCAGGCCGACATCACGCTGCTGGCCCCCGGCGGCGCGGTGAACGCGGGCGAGCTGGTCTCGGGCAGCGGGGCCGGCAAGCCGCCTTCGCAGCTGGGCATCGTGACGGTGGACGGCGGCAGCATCTTCGCGGCCACGGCCAGCCACTTCGAGGTCAACCAGTCGCGCGTGTTCACGCTCAAGCAGGGCAACGTGCTGCTGTGGTCGTCCGACGGCAACATCGACGCCGGCCGCGGCGCCAAGACCGTGACCGGCGCCCCGGCGCCGGTGCTGCGGCTGGACAGCAACGGCAACCTGGTGGTGGACACCTCGGGCTCCTTCACCGGCAGCGGCATCGCGGTGCTCAATGCCGACAGCACGCTGGACCTGTATGCGCCGCGCGGCGAGATCAATGCGGGCGACGCCGGCATCGTCTCGCGCGGCAATGCCTTCTTCGGCGCGGTGCGCTTCGTGGGGGCCGACAACCTGGCCGTGTCAGGCGCCTCCATCGGCGCGCCGCCGCCCGCCCTCACCGGCGGCACCACCACGGCACTGGCGCCGCTGGGCCAGGCCGTCACCGCCGCGGGCAATGCCGCCACCTCGGCACTGGACGGCGCCGCCCAGCGCGCCACCGGCCCGCGCCGCATCGTGTTCCTCGACTTCCTCGGCTTCGGCGACGACCCGAGCTGAGCCTTCCTTTCGCCTTCTTGCATTGCGCCCCCATGCCACTCGCACGCACGCTCCGCCCCCTCGTCATCGGCCTGCTGGCCGCCGCGCTGCCGCTGGCGGCCAGCGCCTGGTGGAACAAGGACTGGACCCAACGCACCCGCATCGTGCTCAACACCAGCGCCCAGGGCGTGACCACGCAGGAGAGCGTGTCCGCGCTGCCGCTGGCGGTGCGGCTGCACAGCGGCAACTTCGACTTCCTTGCCGCCAAGGAAGACGGCAGCGACCTGCGCTTCGTGGCCGGCGACGACAAGACGCCGCTGTCCTACCGCATCGAGCGCTGGGACCCGGCCAACGAACTGGCCGTGGTGTGGGTGCAGGTGCCGCAGGTGCTGCCGGGCAGCGACAAGAACACCGTGTATGCCTATGCCGGCAACACCGGTGCGCCGGCCGCGGCCGACAGCGGCACCGGCTTTGACGCGGCCACGCTGGCGGCGGTGCACTTCGACGGCCGTGACAACGCCGGCGCCAGCCACGACGGCCGCCTGAAGGCCAGCGAGCCGGTGACGCCCGAGCTCAATGCGCTGCTGGCCGGCGGCGCCCGCCTGGCCGGCCAGCCGCTGGTGTGGCCGGCGCAGCCGCAGATGCGCATCGCAGCCGGTGGCGCCACCACGGTGTCGCTGTGGCTGCGCTCGGACGAAGTGGCCCGCGGCACGCTGCTGGCCTGGGGCCCGCTGTCGCTGACGCTGGACGGCGGCCAGCTGGCCGCACGCGTGGGCAGCACCCGCCTGGCCGGTGGCGAGGTGGCGCCCACCGCCTGGACGCAGGTGGCGCTGACCGTGGGCAACGGCCAGGCCCAGCTCTATGTCAACGGCGCGCCGGTGGCCAAGGCCGAGGTGGCCACGCCGCTGATCGAAGGCGAGCTGCGCGTGGGTGAAGGCCTGCGCGGCGTGGTGGACGAAGTGCAGGTCTCGTCGGTGGCCCGCAGCCCGGCCTGGCTGCAGCTGGCCGCCGCCTCGCAAAGCGCCGAAGCCAGGCTGCTGGCCACCACCCGCGACAGCGGCGAAGCCGCCGAAGGCCAGAGCCACGGCTACATCGGCATCCTGGTGTCCAACCTCACGGTCGATGCCTGGGTGGTCATCGGCATCCTGGCGGTGATGTTCGTGGTGGCCGCCTGGGTGATGGTGGCCAAGGCGGTGATGGTGGGCCGTGACGACAAGGCCAACCGCCACTTCCTGCAGCGCTTTCGCGGTGCCACGCACGACCTGCTGACCCTGGACGCCAAGGGCGCGGCCACTGCTTCGGCGCCGCTGTCGCGCCTGTATCAGGCCGGCGTGCGCGAGCTGGCCAAGCGCAACGTGGGCGTGGCCGGCGCGCCGCCGCTGTCGGGCGCTTCGCTGGACGCGGTCAAGGCCGCGGTCGATGCCGACCTGGTGCGCGAGAGCCACCGCCTGAATGCCCAGATGGTGCTGCTGACCATCGCCATCTCGGGCGGCCCCTTCCTGGGCCTGCTGGGCACGGTGGTGGGCGTGATGATCACCTTCGCGGCCATCGCCGCGGCCGGTGACGTCAACGTCAATGCCATCGCCCCCGGCATCGCGGCCGCGCTGCTGGCCACGGTGGCCGGCCTGGGCGTCGCGATCCCGGCGCTGTTTGGCTACAACTACCTGGCCGCGCGCATCAAGAACATCTCGGCCGACATGCAGATCTTCGTCGACGAGTTCATCACCCGCGTGGCCGAGCTGTACGGAGCACGCTGATGGACGTGCGCGCCGACAACCAGCCCTACGACGACATCAACATCACGCCGATGCTGGACCTGGCGTATGTGCTGCTGGTCACCTTCATCATCCTGACCACCGCCTCGGTGCAGGGCGTGAAAGTGAACTCGCCCACCACCACGGCGCAGAACAACCTGGCCAAGCCGCAGACGCGGGCCATCACCGTCACCGCCGACGGGGCACTGTTCCTCGACGCCTACCCGGTGACGCTGGACGAGCTGCGCAACCGCCTGGCCGACTACAAGGCCGCCAACCCGGCGCTGCCGGTGGTGCTCAAGGGCGACACCGCCGCGCAGTACGACGTGGTGGTGCAGGTGCTGGACATCGCCAAGCGCCTGGACATCGCCGAGATCGGCCTGGTGACCACGCGCGCCAAGTGAAGGACCGGCCATGCAAGTCAACACCGACGCCAAGCCCTACGACACCATCAACGTGACGCCGATGCTGGACCTGGCCTATGTGCTGCTGGTGGTGTTCATCCTGATGACCACCGCCTCGGTGCAGGGCCTGACCATCAGCGTGCCCAAGCCCAGCAACCAGCCCGCCAAGGAGCAGCATGAGCTGATCGTGCTGCAGGTGATGCAAGGCGGCGCGCTGCTGGCCAACGGCGCCCCGGTCACGCTGGCCGAGCTGGAGCCGCGGCTGCAGGCCGCCAAGGCCCGCGATGCGCAGATGTCGGTCGCCATCAAGGGCGAGACCGGCGCCCAGTACGGCGGCGTGATCGCCGTGGTGGACCTGTGCAACCGGCTGGGCGTGAACATGGCCTTCATCACCGGCAGGTTCGGCACATGAGCGCGGTGATGCCCGACGACGCGCCCCGCTCGCGCACCTGGATCGGCGTGGTGCTGGTGGTGCTGGTGGCCGGCGCCCTGGTGTGGTGGCTGCGCGGCCTGGCCGGCAGCGCACCGGCGCCGCAGCGGCAGGTGGCGCGCATCGCGCTGCTGCCCGACACGCCGCCCCCGCCCCCACCGCCGCCCAAGGAAGAAAAGCGCCCCGAGCCCAAGGAGGCACAGGCCCGGCCGCAGCCGGTGCCGCAGCCCGACGTCAAGCCGCCGCAGCCGCAGCAGGTGCGCGAGGAAGGCCCGACCGGCAATGCACCCGGCGGCCTGCAGGGCGGCGAGGTGACCAAGGAAGGCGTGCCGCCCGGCCCGCTGATCACCGGCACCGGCAATGGCGGCGGCGGCACCCGTTCTACGCGCGCCGAAGAACGCTTTTATGCCCAGGCCGCGCGCCAGCTGCTGCGCGACGCGATCGAGCGGCACTTGAAGGGCGAGACCACCCAGGCCAGCGCCGAGGTGCAGCTGTGGATCGCGCCCAGCGGTGCCATCCGCCGCTTCGAGCTGACGCCCAGCGGCCAGCCGGCCGCTGATGCCGATCTGCGCAGCGCGGTGGCCGAAGCCACCCGCGAGCTGAAGCTGCCACCGCCGCCCGATGTGCCGCAGCCCATGCGCTTTCGCCTCACGCTGCGGCCGGCCTGATGCCTGCACCGCCGCACCGCGCCCCCACTTTCCAGCACCGACCCCAGACCATGAGACCCACTCCCGCCACCCACCGACGCCCGCTGTTGCGCACGTTCGTGTCCACGCTGACGGCCGCGATGCTGGCCGGCGCCACGCTGCCGGCCAGCGCCCAATCGGATGACCGGGCCGAGCTGGAAAAGCTGCGCGCCACCACCACCGCCCTGATCGAAGCCCTGGTGGGCCAGGGCCTGCTCAGCCGCGAGCGCGCCGATGCGCTGCTGCGCCAGGCCCAGGGCGGCGCCGCCAGCGCCCATGCGGCCGCACCGGCCGGCGGCTGGGGCACGCCGCTGGCCGCAGCCGGCGCTGAAGGCGCTGCCCGCGGCAACGTGGTGCGCATCCCCTACGTGCCCGAGACGCTGCGCCAGCAGATGCGCGAGGAGATCAAGCTCGACGTGCTGCAGCAGGCGCGTGAAGAAGGCTGGGCCGATTCACGCCAGGTGCCGGCCTGGGTCAAGGCCATCGGCTTCGAGGGCGATGTGCGGCTGCGCTGGCAGACCGACCGATTCGCGGGCGACAACCTGCCGGCCGAGTTCTATCGCGCGCAGACCAATGGCCCGGCCTGGGCGCCCGACCTGACCAACACCACCGAAGACCGCAACCGCCTGACGCTGCGCGCGCGCTTCGGCGTCAATGCCAAGCTGTCGGAAGACACGCGCACGGCCATCCGCATCAGCACCGGCAACCTCAGTGGGCCCACCTCCACCTCGCAGACGCTGGGCAGCCACTTCAACAAGTACAGCGTGGTGCTGGACCGCGCCTGGCTGCGCTGGGAGCCGCGGCACAACCTGCGCTTCATCGGCGGTCGCATGCCCAACCCCTTCTACGGCAGCGACCTGCTGTGGCCTGACGACCTGAACTTCGACGGCGTGGCCGTGCAGGGCGAAACCAACCTGGGCAGCGGCGTGTTCGCCTTTGCCACGGCCGGCGCCTTTCCGCTGGAAGAGCTGGCGGTGGACAGCAAGGACAAGTGGCTCTACGGCCTGCAGCTGGGCGCCGATGCGGCGCTGGGCTCGTACATGCAATGGCGCGTGGGCCTGGCGGTGTACGACTTCCGCCATGTGGCCGGCGTGCAGGCCAGCGAGCCGCCGCCCACCGGCCCGCGGGCCGGCACCGTGGCCTACCAGAGCAGCCAGTACCCCGCCTCGGCCCGGCAGAAGGGCAACACGCTGATCAACCTCAACGACCCCACCAGCACCGCCAGCCCGGTGTGGGGCCTGGCCTCGAAGTTCCGGCCGGTGAACCTGACCACCGGCGTGACCTTCAAGCACTTTGATCCGCTGCAGGTGGGCCTGACGCTGGACTGGGTGAAGAACAGCGCCTTCGACCTGGCCGACATCCGCCGCCGCGCCGGCTTGCCCGAGCTGCAGCTGGCCGACAAGACCACCGGCCTGCAGCTGCGCCTGCTGGCCGGCCATGAACGCCTGGCCAACCGTGGCGACTGGCAGGCCTTCGTGGCGATGCGCAAGTTCGAGCGCGACGCCTGGCTCGACGCCTTCACCGACACCACCTGGAACGGCGGCGGCACCAACTACAAGGGCTGGACCCTGGGCGGCCATTACGCGTTCGACCGCAACGCCAGCGTGGGCCTGCGCTGGACCAGCACCCGCAACCTGGATGACGGCAGCCTGTACCTGAGCAATGCGCCCTACAAGCTCGACACCCTGCAGGTGGACCTCAATGCGCGCTTCTGACCTTTCCGCCCGGGGCCGGGGCTGGCCGACCTGCCTGGGGGTGCTGGCCTTGTCGGCGGCCTGTGTGCTGCCCGCCGCCGCGCAGGACAACAACAGCCGCGAACGCGAAGCCCTGCGCCGCGCGCAGGCCGCGCTCAACGACACGCGGCGCGAACTGGCCGCCGCCCAGGCCGAACGCAGCGGCCTGCAACGCGACAAGGAAGCCGCCGCCGCGCAGGCCCAGGCCGCGCAGCAGGCGCGCGACGGCCTGCAGGCCCAGCTGCGCAGCCTGCAGCAGCAGCTGGCCGCGCTGCGCGCCGAGCAGCAGGCGCAGGCCGAACGGCAGCGCAGCGAACGTGAGGCCGACGCCACGGCCGCCGCGCAGCGCCAGCGCGAGGCCGCCACGCAGCAGGCCGCGCTGCAGGCGCAGCTCGAAGAGAGCCGGCGCGCCAACGCCAGCGTGACCCAGCTGCTGGAACGCGCCACCCGTGCGCTGGCCAACGCCGAGGACAAGAACCGCCAGCTGCATGCACTGGCGCTGCAGGCGGTGGAGCGCTACCGCGCCAAGACGCCCACCGAGGCGGCGCTGCAAGGCGACCCGCTGCTGGGACTGACGCAGGTGCGCATCGAGAACCAGGCCGAAGAGCTGCGTACCCAGGCCGATGCCCTGCGGCTGCCGGCGGCCCGTTGACGCGCGCGACAGGCATTCGGTATAAACTGTTTATACCGTATACCTCGTTCAAGAAAGCAGCATGACCAAGGTCACCCGTCAACGCAAGTCCACCATCGCCGCCGAGCTGGCCGCCCAGCCCGCGGCCCAGGCCCCCGCCGAAGCGGCGGCACCGGCAGCGCCCGCCCAGCCCGTGGCCCCCAAGGCCGGCAAGGTGAAGGCGGCGGCCAAGAAGAAGTCGGACAAGCCGGCGGCCCCCGCCGCGCCGGCCACGCCCGAAGTGCCCAAGGCCAAGACCAAGCTGGTGCGCGACAGCTTCACCATGCCCAAGGCCGAGTACGAGCTGCTGGCGCAGCTCAAGCAGCGCGGCACCGTGCTGCACCGCCACGTGAAGAAGAGCGAGCTGCTGCGCGCTGGCATCGCCGCGCTGGCCGCCCTGTCCGACGAAGCCTTCCTGACCGCGCTGGACCGCGTGCCCAGCCTGAAGACCGGCCGGCCGAAGGCCGAGCAGGCCGAAGGCGCCGACCAGGCCTGAGGCCGCCGGGCGACATGGCGGGACGGGCCCTGCCCCGGCCCGCTGCCCCGGACGACGCCCTTCAGCGCGACCCGGCGCTGCCGCGCAGCAGGCGTGACAGCCGCTGCTGCAGGCTGACACCCGAGCCGCTGGCCACAGGCTGCGCCGCGCTCCGTACCGATGCGGCCGCCATGGCCCGCGCTTGCGCTGCTGCCAGCGGGGTGACCGCCACCGGCTCTTCCCGCAGCACCGGCCGCTGGCGCAACCAGGCCGTGCCATGCAGCACGTCGGGCCGGCCATCGCCGTCCAGGTCGCCGATCGCCAGCGCGTCGGGCGCACTGCTGCCGTAGTCCTTCAACGGCCAGGTTTCCAGCGCCCCGAACTGGCCGTCGCCGCGCTGCCGGTACACACCGAGGGGGTAGCCACCCCAGCTCCACACCAGCAGGTCGTTGCGGCCATCGCCATCCAGGTCCGCCACCTTGCCGTGGGCCGGGTTGCCGATGCTGGCCATGGCCACCGGCGCGGCAAAGCCGCCGCCTGGCGCCTGCGCGAGCACGGTCACGCGCTGGTTGAAGGTTTGCATCAGCACCACGTCGGCCCGCCCGTCACCGTTCACATCACCGATGGTCAGGCCGTCCACCCAGGTGCCTGACGGCAAGGTGCCGGGGTACCAGGCACTGGCGTAGCCGCCGACCGGCGTGCGCAGCACGACGCCCAGCGGTCCGTGGAACGATTCGCTGGTCGCCAGGATGTCGGGGCGGTCATCGCCGTCCACGTCGCCCACCGCCAGGTCACCGAACGACCTCACCGACAGGCTGACGCTGGTGGCTGCGCCAAAGCGACCGTCCGCGCCCTGCAGCCAGACCGACACGCTGCTGCCGAGGAAAGGCGCGCTCACCAGGTCGGGGCGGCCATCGCCGTTCATGTCGGCCACGCGCACGATGTAGCTGTCCAGGGTGTCGATCACCTGGCTGCTGGCCAGCGTGCCATCGGCCTGCTGGCGGAAGACCTGCAGGCCCCGGCCCGAGGCGGCCAGCACCACGGCCTGGCGGCCGTTGCCATCCAGGTCGGCCACGGCCATCGAATGGATCTGGCTCGTGTAGTCGGCGATCGTCGTGTAGCGCTGCTCGTCCGCGAAGCGGCCCTGGCCCAGCCCGCGCCGCACCACCAGCTTGAACGAAGCGGCGTCGCTGGACGCGTCGTAGCCCGTGGCGAACAAGGCATCGGCACGGCCGTCGCCGTCCACGTCGCCGATGGCCACGGCCTGGCCGGTGCTGGCTGCCAGCAAGGTCTGCGGTGCCGCAAAGCGCCCGGGATCGGCCGTGAATTGCCAGTACTGCGTCTGCCCGACATTGCCGTGCCGATCGGCCAGGTAGTTGACCGCCAGCGTGTAGCGGGCGCCGGTGCGCAGCGGCGCCTTGGGTCGCAGCGTGATCGTGCGACCCGAGAGATTGAGCGTGGCATCGACCCGACCGATGCCATCGCCCAGCGTCACGTTGCTGTCGTTCACCGAGGCCGGGTCCGGGTCGTCGTCCAGCTGCAGCACGAAGACGCTGTCCAGCGGCAGCTCGGGATCGCCGGCGGTCGGCGACACCAGCGTGGCCTGCGGCGCACTGGCATCGATGTCGAAGGTCCAGCTGGTCTCGTCCACCGGGTTGCCGAGCAGGTCCACCGCCGCTGCAGTGACGCGGGCGGTGTAGCGGCCGCTGGGCAGCGCAAAGGTGTGTGCGATGGAGAGCGTGCGCCCGCCGTCGTTCCAGTAGCCCCTCAAGGGCACCGCCTGCCCGTCCGGGCCGGTCAGGGTCACGATGCGATCGGCCTCGACGCCGGTGTCCATCGGGCGGTCGAAGGCCAGCTGGGGCTGCACGAAGGCACCGTAGACCGTGGCTCCGGCGGCCGGCACGCGTTGGGTGATGGCGGGCGCGGTGCCGCTGCTGCGCTGCCCCGCCACGCGCCAGCCGGTGACGCGACTGAGGCTGCTGGTGCTGCCGCCAGGCCCGCTGGTGCTCAAGCGGCTGCGCACCGGGCCCACGTTGGGCGCGTACCAGTCGTCGGAAGTGAGCGTGCTGGACACGCTGCGGCCGGTGCTGCTGAGTTGCACCGTCTGCCGCACCACCGTCTGCACATGGGCCGACTGAGGGTAGCGGCGGCCGGCCTCCTCCACCGTCTCGAAGCCCAGCACGGCGCCTTCCATGCGCAAGGTCACGGTGTCGGGTTGGCCGTCGTCGTCCAGGTCCAGCAGGCCGGCCAGCGTCTGGTCGGCGATGACCCAACGGTCGCCGTCCACCAGCGGCAGGCGCAGCAGCGTGATGCGGCCCAACGCGGCCAGCGCCGGGTCGTTGCCGGCATCGGCCAGCACCTGCACGCCAGCGGCCGACTTCAGGTACAGCGTGGTGCCGGGCAGGTCGCCGCCACCCTGGGTGGCCACCACCAGCGCCGTGCCGCCTTCCACCGGCTGCGTGCCGGTGACGTCCACCTGGGTGGTGACGCCTTCGCCATCCTCAAAAAGCCAACGGTCGCCGACGTTGAGCGGGTAGTAGTCGGCGCCAGCCATCGGCCCGCTGGCAGGGCCTGAGCCTTCGCCCGCGCCGCCGCCTCCACTACCTCCGCCACCTCCGCCGCAGGCCGCCAGGGCCCACACCGCGACTGCCACCAGCCAAGCGCCGGTCTTTCGGCGCCCCGCGCCGCTCCTTCCCTCACCCATCTCCACTCCCAGTGTTGTTCGTGATCCCGCGCCTCCCGGACGCGGCGCCCTTCGCAAAGGCGCGGCATTCTGGCCTGCCCGGCCGCGGCGCCTGCTCATGCGTAGAACCCGCGACATCGAAGACCCTGGCCCGTGGCACGATGGTCCGGTGAACACCTGTCGCCTGATCTGCGCGCTGCGCCTGGCCGCCGCTGGCCTGCTGGCCGGCCCGGCGCTGCCGGCGCCGGCCTGCGAAGGGCCGGTGGTGTCGCTGGTGGTGCCCTACCCTGCCGGCGGTTCGATGGACGCGGTGATGCGGCTGGTGGCCGATGGGGCCGGCGAAGAAGCGGGCAAGACCTTCGTGCTGCGCAACGTGGGCGGCGCCTCCGGCGCGTTGGCGGTGCAGCAGGTGCTGCGCCAGCCGGCCGACGGCTGCACGGTGCTGGCGGGCAACGTCAATGCCGTCATCCTGGCGCCGCTGCTGATGCCGCAGGCCGGCTTCCAGCCCACCGACCTGGTGCCGCTGGGCCAGGTGGGCTCGGCCGACTTCCTGGTGGTGGCGGCGCCCGGCTTTGCGGCGCACACGCTGGAAGAGCTGCCCGCGGCGGCGCGGCGCGCGGGCCGGCCACTGTCGGCCGGGCATCCGGGCACCGAGACGCTGCAGCACCTGGCGCTGCCGCTGATCGAACGGCGCTTGCAGCTGCCGCTGCTGCGTGTGCCCTACAAGGGCTCTTCGGTGCTGGTCAACGACCTCATCGGCGGCCACCTGGACATCGCGGTGGTGGCCGAGCCGGTGGCCACGCCGCTGGTGGCGCGTGGCCAGCTCAAGGTGCTGGCGCGGCTGGGCGAGTGGCTGCCCAGCCCGGCGGGTGGCCGGCAGCCGCCCCTGCTGGGCTGGGCGGGCTGGTTCGTGGCCGCGAGCACGCCGGCGCCTGCGCGCCAGCGGCTGCAGGCCGCGCTGCTGGCGGCGCTGGCACGGCCGGCGCTGCAGCAGCGGCTGGAAGCGCTGGGGTCCGACGTGCCCGACGAGGCCCAGCAGCAGCGCTTTGCCGCCACCGTGTTGGCCGACATCGGGTTGTACCGGCAACGGATGCAGCAGCGCTGAGGCACCCGCGGCGGCTCAGGCACGCGCTCAGGCTGCTGCCAGCACCGCCTGGGCATGCTCGACGAAGCGGCGCGTGGCCTCGCTGCAGCGGCTGAGGTCGGCCGGGGCCACCAGGCCCACGGGCGGCAGCGCCTTCAACAAGCCCGGCGCGACACGCACTTCGGCCAGCAGGCCGGCTTCCAGCAGTTGCACGGCGGTGTTGCGCGGAATCAGCGACAGCAGCTCACGCTGCTGCAGCATGGCCAGCGTGAGCAGCAGCGCCCGGCCACTGACCCAGCAGGTGCGCGGCGGCACGCCCAGCAGGTCGAACAGCTGGTGAAAGTCGCGCGCCGCAATGCCGCTGGGCGGCGGCGTGAGCCAGACCTGCGTGGCCAGCTCGGCCAGCGTGACCCCCTGGCGCCCGGCCATCGGGTGCTGCGGCCCGCACACCACCACATAGCCGTCTTCCACCAGCGGCAAAAAGCGCATGGCCGCCGGCAGCTGCGGCGGCTGGCGGCAGCACAGCAGGTCCACCTGGCCATGCTCCAGCAGCTGCAGCAGGTCGTCCACCGCCACCGTCTGCACATCCACCACCACATGGGGCTGCGCACTGCTGAAGGAGGGCACCACCCGGGCCAGCACACCCGACAGCCCCGCCCCGATGCTGCCGATGCGCACCGTGCCGGCCGCGCCGGCCCCCATCGAGGCCACGGTTTCGGCGCAGGTCTGCATCTGCCGCACCGCCAGGCGCACCGGCGCCAGCAAGGCATGGCCCAGCGGCGTGGGCCGCATGCCGCGGGAATGGCGCTCGAACAGCGCGTGGCCGAGGATGGACTCCATCTCGGCCAGCGCATGGGTGGCACCGGGCTGGCTCATGCCGATGGCCTCGGCCGCCTTTTGCAGGCTGGACAGCTCGGCGATCTGCACCAGCAGCTGCAGGTGCCGCAGGCGGGCGCGGGCCATCAGCCGCGCATGGAGCACGGCCGGCGTGACGCTCGGGCTGTTGGGCATGGCCGCGACATTTGAATTTTGAATGGCAGGCACTGTATTCGAATTCGACCTTCCGCCACTGTTTGCCCAGAATCGCGCCGGCTTGCAAGCAAAGACATTCGCCCGCCCTATGCCTCGGGACGCCGTTGGCAAGAGGCCGGGTTCTTTCATGGAGACTTCCCGATGACCATCCGCCCTGCTGCCTGGCGCTTCGGCGCCCTGGCCCTGGCTTCGCTGCTGGCTGCCTGCAATGGCAGCTCCGACAACGACAACACCGCCAACGCCGTCGATGCCCGCATCGCCACCATCGACAAGTCGCTGGTGATCTCGCCCACCGAATCGACCACCTGGTTCCAGACCAAAGCCGGCTGGGGCGCCACCTACACCGGCTCGGCCGCCTGGAAGTCGTACATGGCCTTCATCGAGGCGCGGCTGGAGGAATACGGCGCCACCCACATCACCCGCCCCCGCTTTCCGTACGAGCGCTGGTACACCACCGAATACCCCGACAAGAGCGGCTGGTCGCTGACCTCCGACGGCACGGCGGTGGACGTGGCTTCCTACGCCACGCAGTCGGGCAGCACCGGGCCCAACGGCGTCACCGCGCCGATGATCCTGCTGGACCTGAGCGCGCCGGCCGCCAGCCGCCCCACTGCCGCGCAGATGGCCGGCAAGATCGTGGTGGTCAAGCAGGCGCCCTACACCTACACCGGCGGCAGCGCCGGCTACACCGACTACGAGTTCCGCACCAACGACGACCAGTTCCTGGCGCCCTTCACCGCGGTCGACCCCACCTATGAGGCGAGCTACCGCAACCGCCACCAGTACGGGCAGATGGGCACCACCATCAACAGCTTCTTCCGCAGCACCACCAACAAGCCGCTGGGCCATGTGGTGGTGATGGACATGCCGCCCGGCGCTGCGCAGGGCGGCCGCCAGCACGGCACGCCCAACCGCTATGAAGTGCCGGGCGTGCTGCTGGACAAGGTCAACGGCGCCAAGGTGGTGGAAGACGCCCGCGCCGGCAAGACCGCCACGCTCAAGCTCAATGCCCAGGTGGAAACCGATGCGCTGGCCTACACCCTGGTGGCCACGCTGCCGGGCAAGGACTTCGGCACCGACAAGGACACCGCGGTGATGATGGCCACCCACGTGGACGGGCCGGCGCTGATCCAGGATGCCGGCGCGCTGGGCATCCTCGGCGTGCTCAAGTACTACGCGCAGATTCCGCAGGCCCAGCGCCCGCGCAGCATCTTCGTGGTGTTCGACACCCGCCACTTCGTGCCGGGCGCCGAGCGCACCTATCCGTACGACTTCGTCGAGGACAACCACGACCAGCTGGCCAAGTGGGTGATCGGCGGCGTGGCGGTGGAGCACGTGGGCGGCGCGCAGATGGCCGACGTGGGCAACGAGTTCCGCGCCACCGGCCGGGCGATGACCACCTACATCAACACCCACGGCAACGACGTCAACGTCGAGAAGGCGATCGAGGCGGTGAAGTACGCCGGCCTGCCGCGGGCACAGGTCAATGCCGAGGAGCGGCCCGGCATCAACGGCCAGGCCCAGAACAACTGGTTCGGCCGCAACTTCGCGGCGCACCTGGAAACGCTGGGCAACCACCCGGTGTGGCACGTCACCGGCGACTGGCCCAGCTCGGGCTACCAGGCCTTCTACCCCGGCATGGACCGCTTCAAGCCCGAGGTGTTCACAGCCCAGGTGACCACCGCCGCCGCGCTGGTGGCCACACTGATGACCACGCAGGACCTGGTGCCGATGTCGTCGTCGTGGTCGAAGGTGGACGAGGGCATCCGCGCGCTGCTGGACGCCGACTTCACCACGCCGGCCACCGCCGCCACGCAGCGCAGCGCGCTGCTGGCGGCCAGCAAGACGATGTTCTCGTCGGTGCGCAAGAGCGACTACAGCAAGACCCAGGGCGAGCTGGACGCGCTGCGCGCCAGCATCACCGGCAGCACGGTGGCCAATGCCCGGCAGCAGACGCTGCTGGACCTGATCACCGACCTGAAGGCCCGCGTGACGAAGGCGACGGCGGCGCGCGCATGAGGGTCTGGGCCACCTCGGCCAGGTGCTGGCGCACCGCCCTGGCCGGGGCCGAGAGCCAGGGCTCGCTGCGGCTGAGGATGACCAG
>NZ_CAXFDV010000466.1:0-6257 GCF_964001545.1 uncultured Aquincola sp. | reverse complement strand
GGCATCTTGCCTTCGAAGACGACGTTGGCGGAGACCGTCGAGCCCTTGGGGTTGGCCGATTCTTCGATGGAGCCGATGGTGAGCTTCAGCGGGCCGACGGCCTTGCCGAACTTTTCCCAGGTGCCGCGGATGGCGTCGGTGGTGGCGTAGGTGCCGTCCAGCGGGCCGCCGACCCAGTTCAGCTGGGCCTGGTCGGCGTAGGCGCGCATCACGATCTGGGTGTCGCCCGAAGCGATGGCCTGGAAGTGCGTGCGGGCGTCGTCGGAAGGGGCGGCGAAGGCGCTGCCAGCGGCAAGCGTCAGGGCGGTGGCGGCAAAGGCGAATGTCTTGAACATGGAGGGCTCCGTTGAAGGCTTGATGTGAAGTGAGGGGTGGTCGGTGGTGGATGAAGGGTCCATGAGGTCCCGACACAAGGGCAGACGGCGCCGGCAGGCGGTCTATTCCGGTCCACGCAAAAACTTTTTCTGTCACGCCATCGGCAGTTGACCCGCCCGACACGCTCCACCAATTGCTCCGATGAAGCGAACCCTGACCTTCCTGCTGCTGGCCAGCTTGTTCACCGCCGCGACCGGTGCGCTGGCGCAAGGCATCACCGACCCCATTGGCGACCTACTGCCCACGTACATCGGTCCGCAGAACGGCGACGTGGATGTGGCGAGCGCGTTCGCCGGCTACGACCCGGCCAGCGACACCTTCAGCTTCTCGGGCACCTTTGCCGACGCCCTCGGCACCACGGCGGGCGCCTTCTACTTGCGGGGCCTGGACCGCGGTGTCGGCACCGAAGGTTTCGTGAGCGGCAGCCCATCGGGCGGCCAGCGCATGAAGTTCGACGCCGCCGTGTTCCTGCGGCCCGACGGCATGGCTCGCGTGATCACCTTCGTGGGGTCGGTGGGCACGGGCGTCGAACTGGGGGCTGGTACCGGCACTATCGCCGGCGGCTGCGCGCCTCAGGGCGCCAGCCGCTGACCGTCTTGCGCAAACACCACCCCGCCGGCGTAGTGCGCGGCAATCGACGCCTTGACGGCATCACGCTGCGCGTCGAGCGCAGGTGACAGGTGGCTCAGCAGCAGCTGGCCGGCGCGCACCGCATCGGCCACTTCGCCGATGGCCTTGGGTGGCGTGTGCAAGGTGTACAGCACGTCGGGCGAGCCGGGTGGGTCGAGCACCACGCTGTTGAAGACCAGCAGGCTGGTGCCTTGGGCGATTCGCCGCAGACCCGCCAGCCCGCTGGCGTCGATGTCGCCGCTGAAGGTGATGCTCTTGCCGGCGTGGTCGATGCGGTAGACCACTGCCGGTGCGTCGCGGTGGTGGCCGGCCACGGCGCTGATGCGCAGGCCGCCCTCATCGAACACCGTGCGCACTTCGGGCAGGGCTGACGCCGTGGCGGGTGCGTCGATGTCGTTCACTTGAAAGCGCAGCGGCGCCGAGAAGTCCTTCAGGTAGCCGAAGGCGCCCTGCTTGCCGAACAAGAGGTCAATGAAGCGGCTGGTGGCCGGGAAGTCGGCATCGTCGGCATCGAGCGCACGCCGCCCTGCCGGCCCGAAGATCTTGAAATCGACCGGCCCGCGGTTGGACACCGCACGGGCCTTGAAGAGGCCTGGCAGTCCACCGGCATGGTCCACATGAAGGTGCGTCAGCAGCACGATGTCGGCCCGACCCAGCGCCAGCTTGGCTTCACCCAGGCGCACGAAAGATCCCGGGCCGGCGTCGACGAAGACACGCGCCACGCCATCCACCAACACGGCATAGGCCGAACCCGCACGGCCGGTGGCACCCGGGCCGCCCGAGCCCAGCACCACCAGTTCCAGCGCCGGCGGGGCGGCCGTCTGGGCCTGGGCGGCGAATGCGGCGGGCAGCGTGCAAAAGGCCAGACAGATCGAAGCCAGTTGGCGCCGGCCAGGGTTGGCAAGAGTTTTCATTCGATCCTTTGTGCGGGCGGGAGGACAACAGGGCGAACCGGAAGCGGCAAGCCCCGGGCTCGGTCGTGCGGTGCGCCGGTTCTCTGACAGTTCCCGGTTTTCAGTACGCCGCCACCGCCTGCGGTGCGGCCACCGTGGCGACGATGCGCTGCCCGGCACGCTCGACCTTGGAGATGCTCAGGTCCTCGTTCAGCACGTAGGCGGTCTTGCCGTCGCGCGTGAACACGATGGCCTGGCGCGGCTGCTTGAAGCCGGCGATGGTGGCGACCACCTTCAACGTGGCCACGTCGATCACCGACACCGTGTTGTCGGCCAAGTTGCCCGAGTAGACGAAGCGGCCGTCGGGCGTGAGCGCGGCGCCGTAGGGGTCGCGGCCCACCGGCACGGTGCCGGTGACGCGGCGCGCGGCGATGTCCACCACCGCGATGTCGTTGCTGCCGCTGTTGGCCGCAAACAGGGTCTTGCCGTCGGCGGTGACGGAGATGGCGCGGATCTTGTTGAAGCCGGTGATCTCGCCCTCGATCTTGTCGGTCTGCGTGTCGACGATGGTCACCTTGTCGCCCAGGAAGTTGGTGACGTAGAGCTTCGCGCCGTCCGGGCTCAGGCGCACGCCCTGGCGCGGCTGCGCAAAGCCGGTGATCACCGCCTTGGCCTGCCCGCTGGCGGTGTCCAGTCGCGTCACGGTGCTGCTGGCCTGGTTGTTGACGTACAGCGCGCTGCCGTCCTTGCTGAGCGCGGTGCCGAAGGCGCCGGGGCCGGCCGCCAGCGTCGACGCGGTGGCCAGCGGCTTGAGCGTGGTGGTGTCCAGGCGCGTCACCGTGCCCAGGCTGCTGTCGGAGACATAGAAGCTCTTGCCGTCGGGCGCGAACACGATGTTGCGCGGCGTGACGTAGCCGCGCAGCACACCGCGCACGGCACCGGTGGCCAGGTCGTAGACGATGACGTCCGGGCGCTCGCTGTAAGACACCACGGCGGTGGCCTCGTCGGGGCTCAGCGCCAGCGAGTTGTTGCGGATCTGGCCGTCGAAGGTGACGCGGGCCGGGGTGGCTTCGGCGGCGTTGGCGGCGTTGGCGGGCACGCTGGCGGCGACGAGGACGAAGGTGCTGCACAAGGCCAGCGCGGTGGTGCGGAAGAAGGTATTCATGGGATGTCTTTCGGAGAGTGTTGAGAAAAGAGGGAAAGGCTTGCTGTGGTGGACGAGGAGAGCCCGTGGTTTATTCCGTCGGGCCGTGAATTCGAGGCTTCAGCCGAGCAGGGCCGGTACCCAGCGGTTGATCAAGGCACCGCCGACGATGAGCCAGCCGAACACGATCAGCGCCAGCAACAGCGGCTTGGCACCGGCCTTGCGGATGGCACCGATGTGCGTGGACAGGCCGAGTGCGGCCATGGCCATGGCCAGCAGCGCGGTGTCGATCTCGGTGGTCACCGCCACCACCGAGGCCGGCAGCCACTGCAGCGAGTTGAACAACACCACCGCGACGAAGCCGAAGGCGAACCAGGGCACGGCGAGCTTGCCTGGGGCCTGGCCCGTGGCGGCGGAAGTGTGGGCGTGGCGTTTGTCGTCACGTGCCAGCCAGGCCGACAACATCACCAGGAACGGCGCCAGCATCATCACCCGCACCATCTTCGCGATGACGGCCGAGTTGGCCGCGTCCGGGCCCACCGAACGCGCCGCGGCCACCACCTGGGCCACCTCGTGGATGGTCGAGCCGGCATAGATGCCGAAGCCGTTGGCGCCACCCGGAATCAGCGCCCAGTGCTGGTTCAGCTCGAACAGCGCCGGGTACAGAAAGATCGCCAGCGTGCCGAACACCACCACCGTGGCCACCGCCACCGTTACCTGCTCGGCGCGCGCCTTGACCACCGGTTCGGCAGCCATCACCGCGGCGGCGCCGCAGATGGAGCTGCCGGCGCCGATCAGCATCGCCGTCTTGCGGTCCAGGCCCAACCAGCGCGTGCCGATGAAGCAGGCCAGCGCGAAGGTCGAGCCCAGCACCAGCGCGTCGATGGCGACGCCGGCGATGCCGACGTGGCCGATGTCCTGCACCGTCAGCCGCAGGCCGTACAGCACGACCCCCAGGCGCAGCAGGTTCTGCTTGGACACGTTGACGCCGGCACCGCTGGCCGCGGCCAAGCGCGGCACCAGCGGATAGACCGTGTTGCCCACCAGCATGCCCAACACGATGGCCAGCGTCAGCGCACTGAAGCCGTGGTCCTGCAGCCAGCCGATGCGGCCTAGCGCCATGCCCGCACCGGCCAAAGCGCCGCTCAACACGAGGCCAGGCATCAGTGCCGCGAACTGCAAGCGCAACTGGGCTGCGCGGCGGCGGGCTACCGGGCCAGGGCTGGCTTGTGAGGTCGACAGCGCGTGCATCACGCCAGCACCCAGATCAAGGCGATGCCGGCGCACAGCAGCACGGCCGCCAGCGGCACTGCGACCGGCATCCAGCGCAGCACCTGCGGGTCGATGCTGCTGTCGGCGGCCAAGGTGGTCGAGACGGCATGGGCCACGTCGCGGGTCGGCCCCATGAAGCCCGCCACTGGCCGCCGGGCAGCAACCCATTGAAGGGCATGCAGCGCCTGTGGGGCCAGCGGGCCGGGTGCTGCGGGGCGTGGGGTTGTTCGTTCAAGGGTCAGCATGTCGGGCTCCAGATGCCGGTGGTGGCGCGGCAGGCCGCCGCCCCGTGATCGAGCGGCCAGGCAAATTTAGAGCTTGGCAATCAACCCGTCCAACGGGTTGTATGACTAAGATGTACCTGCGAAATCGATAACAAAGGCAATCACCGTGGACGTGCTTCGACTCACCCTGCGTCAGCTGCAGATTTTTGTCGCCGTGGCGCGCAGCGGCAGCACCACGGCGGCCAGCGCTGAGATAGCGCTGTCGCAATCGGCCACCAGTTCGGCCGTCAACGAGCTGGAACGCCTGCTGTCGCTGCGCCTGTTCGACCGCGCCGGCAAACGCCTGCTGTTGAACGACAACGGCCGCGCGCTGTTGCCGCGGGCTTTGGCTTTGCTCGACGGCGCCGCAGGCATCGAGCAGATGTCGCGCGACGGCAGCGCGCAGGCGCAGTCGCTGCGCATCGGCGCCAGCACGACGATTGGCAACTACGTGTTGCCCAAGCTGCTCGCTGGCTTCATGGGGGCACAGCAGCCCGGCAGCGCCGCCGCCTGGCGGTCGAAGGTCGTTATCGGGAACACCGCCGCCATCTGCGATGCCGTGACCGCTTTCGAACTCGACGTGGGGCTGATCGAGGGGCCCAGCCACCAGCCGGAGCTGGTGGTCACCCCCTGGCTGCAAGACGAGATGGTGGTCGTGGCTGCGCCCGACAGTGCGCTGGCCCAGTCAAGCCGGGCGGGCGATCGCATTCCCCTGCGCACGCTGCGTGAGGCGGTCTGGCTGGTTCGCGAAACGGGCTCTGGCACGCGCGAGGCCACCGACCAGAGCTTGCTGCCCCACCTGCGTTCTTACCGGCGCAGCATCGAGCTAGGCAGTTCGGAGGCCATCCAGCGTGCCGCTCAGGAAGGGTTGGGGGTGGCTTGCCTGTCCGCCTGGGTAGTGAACGATGCGCTGGAAGCTGGACGTCTGTGCCGCGTCTCCACGACATTGCCGCGGCAGCTTCGGCAATGTCATCTGGTTGTGCATCGTGAGAAGCAGTCGACGCCCGCGTTGCTGGCGTTCATCGCCCAGGCAGATGCGACCGCTGGGGCTGCCCGCTAACGTCCCGGCCCCGCTTCGCATGTCGAAGGTTCAGCCCTCGGCGACACGCGATTACCCTTCAGCTAGGCGCCGACGCCCGCTCCGCCCACCTGCCCATTGATCGGAGCTTTGATGCAATGAGCTGGTCTGGGTAATCGACGTCCGCTTCCGGACGCACCACCCAACGGCTGCTGGCCGTCCACAGACGCACAGCCCTCGCGGTTGAACGGCACCTGTGCGCACATCGCGCACGTTCGCCTCGTAGAGTCGATATCGCGCCCAATGCGGTACGCGGTACGTGCCGACGTTTGCGGTGTGTCGACCGAACGACCCTTCCATTCGATCAGGAACCCCGCGCCGCGATCGTGATCCGCTCGCTCTACATCCTGGCTTCTTCAGCGACGAGTGCAACGTCCCGAAGCGCATCGACCTGCATGGCGTCGAGGTCGATGATTGCATCGGCCATCGTTGCGAGGTGCGGGGTCTGGGTGATGAAGAACTCCTGCCGGTAGCCGCCGAGCTGAAGGACTTCGCGCTTCATGGCCATGAACATGCGCTTGTGTTCTGGGTCCAACGGCCCATCGGCCTCGTCGGAGAACAGCGTGTCGAATCGCCGTCCGGTGTTCTGGGCCAAGTACAGG
>NZ_CAXFDV010000465.1:0-4437 GCF_964001545.1 uncultured Aquincola sp. | reverse complement strand
GCGCCAGGTAGATGACGATCCCAGTGGCCAGAGGCAGCAGGTAGTACAGCGCCCGGTACGCCAGCACCGCGCCCATCAGCTTGCCTTGTGGCACGGCGCCCGACAACAGGGCCAGGTACACCGCCTCCAGCACGCCCAGCCCGGCCGGTATCGGCGTGACCACGCCCACCACGGCGGCAGCCATGAGCACACCCAGCGTCATGCCGTAGCTCACCTGGCCGCCCAGCAGCAGGTACATCGCCCCGCCCATCAGTGCCCAGTTGCAGGCCGAAATCAGCACCTGAATGATGGCCAGCGGGCCCGACGGCAGCCGCACCTTGCGGCCGCGGAACTGCCAGGTGCGGCCCTTGGATGCAAAGCACCAGGCCACGTAAGCGCCGGCCATCACCACCATGCCCACGCCCAGCCAGCGGAAGGTGGTGGCCGTCATGTGGGCCTGCTCGGGCGGCGCGATCAGGCCTGAAGCGAACAAGGTACCGGCCAGCAGCCCGTAGCCCAGCCAGTTGGTGGCCAGGCTCACGCCCACCACCTGCGCTACCGTGGCTTCGTCCAGCCCGGCCTTGGCATACAGCCGTGCCCGCATGGCGACGCCGCCCACCAGGGAGCCCAGGTTCAGGTTGAAGGCATAGCTGGCCACCGCAATGGCCCAGGTGCGCAGCTTGCCGAGTTTGTGGCGCGTGTGGTGGCGGCCCAGCAGGTCGAAGCAGCCATACAGCGCATGGCTGGCCAGCGCCAGGCCCAGCACGCCCGCCAGCAGGCTGAGCTTGTATTGCTTCAGCGCCTCCCAGGCGCCGGCCCAGTCGATCTTGTGGGCATGCGACAGCAGCATCGCCAGCACCAGCAGCGCGAAGGCGGGCACCACCCAGCGCTTGTAGCGAGCCCAGAAGCCGGCAAAGCCGCCACGGCGCGCAGGCGGGTCGGCCGACGCCGTAGCGTCGTGCGGGGAGGGAAGGCTTGCTGCCGAATCGCTGACCATGGTGCACGGATGATCCGGGCCCGCAGCCGGCCGCGCCACGGGCCGGGCGCTTGTTGCGCTGTAGGTGCTATCCGACCACCTCCGGCATCGGCGGTTCGGCGGCATGCGTGGCCAGCAGCCAGCTGCGGAAATCGGCCATCGCCGGCGTCACCGGCCGCGACTTGAGCCGCGTCAGCCAGTACGCTCCCAGCGTGATGCCGGTGGCAAAGGGTTGCACCAGCCTTCCCCCGCGCAGCGCCGGGCTGAACATCGCCGGCGGCAGCAAGGCCACACCGGTGCCTTGCTCGGCCGCGGCCGCCATGGTCACCGACGAATCGAACACCGGCCCGCGCAGGCGGGGCGCGGGCAGCTGCGCCGCCGCGAACCAGCGCGGCCATTCGTCGGGCCGGTAAGAGCGCAGCAGCACCTCGCGCGCCAGGTCGGCCGGCCCCTGCAGCCGCTCGGCGATCTCGGGTGTGCACACCGGCGACAGCGGCGTGTCCATCAGCGCATCGGCCTCGGTGCCGTGCCAGCTGCCATCGCCGAAGCGGATGGCCAGGTGCAGGCCCTCGGCCGACAGGTCGACCCGGTTGTTGTGCGTGAGCAGCCGCAGGTCGATGAAAGGATGCGCCCGCTCGAAGGCGGGCAGCCGCGGCAGCAGCCAGCCCACCGCATAGGTACCGACCGCAGCCACCGTCAGCACCTCGCGCGGGCGGCCTTCGCGCAGCTGGCCCAGCACCGCGCCCAGGCGCTCGAAGGTCTCGCTGAGCAGGGGCAGCAACGCATGGCCTTCGTCGGTCAGCGCCAGGCCGCGGGGCAGGCGGCGGAACAGCGGCACCCCCACGCGTTGCTCGAGGTTCTTCACCTGCGCGGCCACCGCGTTCTGCGTCACCCGCAGCTCCAGCGCGGCCTTGGTGAAGCTGAGGTGGCGGGCCGCGGCTTCAAAGGCGCGCAAGGCATTCAAGGGCAACTGCATGCCCCAGATTTTCTGCGGTCTTGGGCACCGAATCAGCGTTGGTCAGGCACGTCACTCGCCGTTAAGGTGCCGGCCTGCCGTACACCACCACAAGGAGCCCCCGATGCAACGAAGACAGTTCAACACCCTCGGCCTGGCCGGGCTGGCCCTGGCCGCGCTGGGCGGGCCCGCCCGCGCCGCCCAGAAAAGCTGGGGCAGCGACGACGAGGCCGCCTGGGCGGTGCTCGAGGCCAGCGTGGGCGGGCGGCTGGGCGTGGCGGTGCTGGACACCGGCAGCGGCCAGCTCAGCGGTCAGCGGCTGGACGAGCGCTTTCCGATGTGCAGCACCTTCAAGTGGCTGCTGGCCGCCCATGTGCTGCAGCGGGTGGACGCCGGGCAGGAACAGCTGGACCGCCGCATCGTCTATGGCCGCGAGGTGCTGATCGACCACTCGCCCGTGACCCGCCTGCATGCCGACGGCAGCGGCATGACGCTGGGCGCCTTGTGCGAAGCCACCGTCACCCTCAGCGACAACGCGGCGGCCAACCTCATCCTGCAGACGCTGGGCGGGCCGGCGGGGCTGACCACCTTCGTGCGCACGCTGGGCGACCACCAGACCCGGCTCGACCGCACCGAGCCCGCGCTGAACGAAGCCCGGCCCGGCGACCCGCGCGACACCACCACGCCACGCGCCATGGCCGGCGCGCTGCAGCGGGCGGTGCTGGGCGATGCGCTCTCGCCGGCCGGGCAGGCGCAGCTGGTGCGCTGGCTGCAGGCCACCGCCACCGGCCTGCAGCGCCTGCGGGCGGCGGTGCCCGCGGGCTGGCAGGCCGGCGACAAGACCGGCACCGGCGCCCGCGGCACCAGCAACGACGTGGCGGTGTTCTGGCCGCCCAACGCGGCGCCGCTGGTGGTGTGCGCCTACCTCACCGAATGCCCGGCCGAGCCGCAGCGGCGCGATGCGGCGATCGCCGGCGTCGGCCGCCGCGTGGTCGAGGCCTACCGCTGACGGCGCCGGCTCAGCCGCCCTGCAGCCGCACCGCGCGGTACAGCGCCCGCACCAGGTCCGACAGGGTGATGATGCCCACCAGCCGCTTGTCGTCGTCGATGATGGGGATGTGGTGGTGGCCGCCTTCGGAAAACAGCGGCACCAGCTCGATCACCGGGCGATGCGCGCTGGCCACCCGCACCTGCCGGGTCATGATCTGGCCGACCGCCTCGGGCTTGCTGCTGTGGCTGAGGCCGCTGCGCCGCACCAGGGCGCGCAAGCGTTCGCCCAGGCCGTGATGGCGGGCCAGGTCGGCCTCACGCATGAAGTCGGCCATCGTCACGATGCCCACCACCCGCCGCGCGCGATCGATCACCGGCAGTGCCTTGATGCGGCGGCGCTGCATCAGCTGCCAGGCGTCGTCCAGCGGGGTGCCAAAGCTCACCGCCAGCGGCTCGGCCGACATGATGTCGGCGCAGCGCAGCTCGCCCAGGTTGCGCCGGTAGGCCGCCAGCTCGGCCTGCTGCAGCAGGCTTTGCAGGTCGTCGCGGCTCACGTCCAGCACCTGGCCGTAGTGGGCCATCGCGGCGTCCAGGTCGGCTTCGGTGAAGCGGCTGCCGGCGGTGGCCGGCGCGGGCGCCGGCAGCGGCCGGCCATGCGGGTAGCGGCGGCCGGTGAGGGGGTTGTAGACCATGCCCGCGGCCACCAGCAGCACCGAATTCACCAGCATCGGAAACAGCGCAAAGCGCAGGCTGCCCACCTGCGCCAGCACCACAAACAGGGCCGTGGCCCCGCCGGGCGGGTGCAGGCAGCGCAGCGCGAACATCAGCGCGATGGCGCCGCCCACGGCGAGTGCGCCGGCCCAGGCCTGATCGGGAATGAAGTGCACGCAGGCCAGCCCCACCAGGGCCGACAAGGTGTTGCCGCCCACCACCGACCAGGGCTGGGCCAGCGGGCTGGCCGGCACCGCGAACACCAGCACCGCACTGGCGCCCAGCGGTGCCACCAGCCAGGGGCCGGCCTGCCCGCCGCCCAGCCAGCGGCTCAGCAGCCCGGTGAAGAGGATGCCGATGGCCGCGCCCACCCAGGCCCGCAGCCGCTCGGCCTGGCCCACGTGCACCGGCGCCGGCAGCAGGTCGTGCAGCCAGCGGCGCCAGGCGGGGGGCGGCGGGGGAGCGACTTCAGGGGCGGGCAGCACATCGGCTGCATCACGGCGGGGCGACTGCATGGGCCGATGTTAGGCACATGCGCGGGCCGCCCCGCGCCCCCGGGCGCTGCTTACTCGGCCGTCGGCACGCTGGTGCCGGCCTTCAGCGCCGCGCGCTTGCCGCGCGAGCGGATGTTCAGCGCCTCCACCGCCAGCGAGAAGGCCATGGCTGCGTAGATGTAGCCCTTGGGCACATGCACGTCGAAGGCTTCGGCCGTCAGCGCCATGCCCACCATCACCAGGAAGGCCAGCGCCAGCACCTTGACCGACGGGTGGCTGTCGACGAAGTCGCCGATGGTCTTGGCGGCGAACAGCATCACGCCCACCGCGGC
>NZ_CAXFDV010000464.1:0-11516 GCF_964001545.1 uncultured Aquincola sp. | reverse complement strand
TCAGGCGCTGCGCGCCTTCAGGTCGGCCACGTAGGCGCGCCAGCCGCCGAAGTGCGTCACGTCGGTGGCGGCGGCCAGCGCATGGCCTTCGCAGATGAAGCCGTGCACCGTGCGGCCATCGGCCAGCTGCAGGCTGCCCAGGCCCAGCGGCGGCGGGATGAGGGCGAGGAAGCTGCCCACGTGGCGCAGCGGCACGTCCCACACCTCCACCGCGATGGCAGCGCCGCCTTCGGCCACGCGCTGCAGCCCGGGCTTGGGCGGCACGGTGCCGGGCAGCGCGAACAGGCGGTAGGCCGGCGCGGTGTATGTGGCCTCGCGCAGCGTGGCGCCGCGCTCGGTGAGCTGGCCATTGAGCGGCATGCCTGACAGGTGGGCGCCCACCACGGCGATGGGCAGCGTGGCCTCGGTGGCGGGTGTGCGCAGCAGGTCCGGCGCGTTGGCCGGGCAGGGCCGGTCGGTGGCGCCCAGCGGCAGTGCCAGGGCCTGCTGCCAGGCCTGGCCCAGGCTTGCCAGAGCCGCATCGGCGTTGGCCGGGCCGATGAAGGTGATGCCCGCCGGCAGGCCCTGCGCGGTGAAGCCGGCGGGCAGCGCCAGCGCGCTCCAGCCCAGCAGGTTGACGAAGTTGGTGTAGGTGCCCAGCCGGCTGTTGGCGCCGATGGGGTCGGACTGCAACTGCGCGAAGGTGGGATGGCCCGGGGAGGTGGGCACCATCAGCACGTCCACCTGCTGCCACCAGGCCGCGCTGGCCTGTTGCGCCGCACGCAGCGTGTACTGGCCGCGGAAGGCGTCGGTGGCGCTGAAGCGCTGCGCCTGCGTGATGACGGCGCGCACCGTGGGGTCGAAGGCTTCGGGCTGGCTGTCCAGCAGCGCCTGCACCGCGGCATGCCGCTCGGCCACCCAGGGGCCGCCGTACAGCAGCTCGGCCACCGCATGCAGCGGCGCAAAGTCCAGCGGCACCAGCGTGTGGCCCATCGCACGCGCCTGCGCCAGGGCCTGCTGCCAGGCGGATGCGTGCGTGTCGTCCAACACCGGCTGGGCCGGCACGCCGATGCGCAGCGTGGCCGGCAGCTGCGCCGAGCCGGGCATGAAGCGGCTGTAGGCGTCGCTGGCGTCTTCGCCTTCCATCACCGCCAGCACCTCGGCCGCATCGTCCACTGTCAACGCGAACACCGAGACGCAGTCCAGGCTGCGGCACGCCGGCACCACGCCGCTGGTGCTTACGCGTCCGGGCGTTGGCTTCAGCCCCACGATGTTGTTGAAGCCGGCCGGCACGCGGCCGGAGCCGGCGGTGTCGGTGCCCAGCGCAAAGGCCACGTCGCCACGCGCCACCGCCACCGCCGAACCCGAGCTGCTGCCCCCGCTCACGCGGCTGGCGTCGAAGGTGCTGGCCGGCTGGCCATAGGGCGAGCGAGCGCCCACCAGGCCGGTGGCGAACTGGTCGAGGTTGGTCTTGCCCAGCCACACCGCGCCGGCGGCGCGCAGCCGGGCCACCGTGGTTGCGTCGGTGCCAGGCGTGTAGGCAAAGGCCGGGCAGGCGGCGGTGGTGGGCACGCCCGCCACATCGATGTTGTCCTTGATGGCGAAGGGCACGCCGAACAGCGGCTGCGCCGCCAGCAGCTCGGTCAGGTCGCCGCCTGCGGCATCCAGCCGCGCCTGCAGCGTGGCCGCCTGCGCCAGCACTTCATCGGGCGTGGCCAGGCGGATCCAGGCTTCACGCGGGCTGTGCGCCTGGATGTGTGCCAGCCGGGCGGCCAGCAGCTCGGAAGGGCGGGCGCCGGCCAGGTAGGCGGCACGCCAGTCGGCCAGGGTGAGCAGTGTTTGTTCGTTCATGGTGCACGCGTTGGTATACCAGTTGGTGCACCTGCATCAAGCGTGCCAGCGCTTGACTGGCGCTGCGTGCGAGGGCTGTACGAGCGGCATGCGAGCGGCGTGCGAAGGACGGGGCCTTGCCGCCCGGCCATGGCTTGCTTATTGCAAACGCCCCGGCCAGCAACTGGTATCCCAGTTCGTATGCATCAAGTTGGATCACCGGAGCCCTGAGATGCCCGTCACCGTCGATGCCTTGCCCGCCCCCTTCGACCTCGATCCGCTGCGCACCGCGCTGATCCTCATCGACATGCAGCGCGACTTCATCGAGCCCGGCGGTTTCGGTGAAAGCCTGGGCAACGACGTGTCGCTGCTGCGCGCGGCCATCGGCCCTTGCCAGCGGCTGCTGTCGGCGGCGCGGGCCGCGGGGCTGCTGGTCATCCACACGCGGGAAGGGCACCGGCCCGACCTGAGCGACGCGCCGCCGGCCAAGGTGCAGCGCGGCGCGCCCAGCCTGCGCATCGGGGCGCCGGGGCCGATGGGCCGCATCCTCATCCGCGGCGAGCCAGGCCACGACATCATCCCCGAGCTGTACCCGCAAGCGGGTGAGCCGGTGATCGACAAGCCCGGCAAGGGCGCCTTCCATGCCACCGAGCTGGGGCCGATGCTGCAGTACCGCGGCGTGCGTGACCTCATCGTCTGCGGCGTCACCACCGAGGTGTGCGTGCACACCACCGTGCGCGAGGCCAACGACCGCGGCTACCGCTGCCTGGTGCCGGCCGACTGCTGCGCCTCCTACTTCCCCGAGTTCCACGAAGTCGCCCTGCGCATGGTGCATGCGCAGGGCGGCATCTTTGGCTGGGTCAGCGACTCAGCCCGCCTCCTGGCCGCGCTTGACCGCGCCGGCTGACCGCTGTTCAACGCTTCACTGCAGGAGTAGATCCATGACCACTGCACGCATCCCGACGGCGGCTGCCGCCGGCAACGGTCCCCGGCTCTGGGCGCCCGGCGACTGGAATGCCTTCTTCGGCTTCGGCACCAACATCCTGGTGAACCTGCTGGTGCTCACCGGCCTGCTGCGCTACGTGCTGAAGATGCCCGACCCCATCGTGTTCGGCCGCATCCTGCCGGCGGCCGGCCTGATGATGGCCTTGTCCACGCTGTACTACGCCTGGCTGGCCTGGCAGCTGGCCAAAAAGACCGGCCGCAACGACGTGTGCGCGCTGCCTTCGGGCATCAGCGTGCCGCACATGTTCGTGGTGGTGTTCGTCATCATGCTGCCCATCGCGCTGAAGACGGGCGACCCGATCAAGGGCTGGGAAGCGGGCCTGACCTGGGTCTTCGTGCAGAGCTTCGTGCTGATGGTCGGGGGCTTCATCGCGCCGGTCATCCGCCGCATCACGCCGCGGGCCGCGCTGCTGGGCACGCTGGCCGGCGTGTCCATCGCCTTCATCGCGCTGCGGCCGGCGCTGGAGATGTTCATGACGCCGCTGCTGGGCGTGGTGTGCTTCGCCATCATCCTGGTCAGCTGGTTCGGCGGCGTACGCTGGTTCCGCGGCGTGCCGGCCGGCCTGGTGGCCATCGCGGTGGGCTGCATCATCGCCTGGGGGTCCACCGCGCTGGGCATGCCCATCGGCGGCATGAGCCTGGCCAACCTGGTGGCCTCGTTCAGCAACTTCGGCTTCTCGGTGCCGCTGCCGGCGGTGGGCCATGTCTTCTCGGGCTTCGAGTTCCTGGGCATCATCCTGGTCACCGCCATCCCCTTCGGCATCTACGACCTGGTGGAGGCGATGGACAACGTGGAAAGCGCGGCGGCCGGCGGCGACCACTTTCCCACCACCCGCGTGCTCACGGCCGATGGCGTGGTCAGCCTCATCGGCTGCCTGATGGGCAACCCCTTCATCAACGCCGTGTACATCGGCCACCCGGGCTGGAAGTCCATGGGCGGGCGCATCGGCTACTCGGCGGCCACCGGCATCGTGGTGCTGCTGATGTGCTGGCTGGGCATCATCTCGGTGATGACCTCGCTGATCCCGGTGGTGGCCATCGCGCCCATCCTGCTCTACATCGGCATGTTGATCGGCGCGCAGGCCTTCCAGGAAACGCCGCGCAGCCATGCACCGGCGGTGATCCTGGCCTTCATGCCGCACCTGGCCGCCTGGGGCAAGCTGCAGATCGACAACGCGCTGGGCGCTGCCGGCACCAGTGCCGCGGCCGTGGGCCTGGACAAGCTGGGCCAGACCGGCGTGCTGTACCACGGGCTGGAAGTGCTGGGCGGCGGCGCCATCCTGGGCGGGCTGGTGCTCGGTGCCATCGCCACCTTCATCATCGACCGCGAGCTGGTCAAGGCCGCGGCCTTTGCGGTGGCCGGCGCGCTGATGACCTTCTTCGGCTTCATGCACGGCGAGCAGATCGGCATCGGCCAGAGCCTGCCGGTGGCGGTGAGCTACCTGGGCTTTGCCGCGGTGCTGCTGGCCTGCGCCAAGCTGGCCCAGGTGGCGCCCAAGCCGGCCGAGCATGCGGAGCCCTTGCCCGCCTAGACTGGCGGCATGAACAAGCCTGTGCTGCTGGCCCATGCGGGCCGCCTCATCAACCATGGCCCCACGGTGCTGGTGTCGGCCGCCCACGGCGGCCGCCGCAACGTGATGGCCGCCGCCTGGTCGATGCCGGTGGAGTTCGATCCGCCGCGCATCGCGGTGGTGATCGACAAGAAAACCTTCACCCGCGAGCTGATCGCCGCCAGCGGGCAGTTCGCCATCAGCGTGCCCTGCCATGCGATGCGCGACGCCACCTACACCGTGGGCAGCGTGTCGGGCCGCGACTTGGCGAACAGCGGCAGTGCCGACAAGTTCGACACCTACGGCATCGGCCACTTCGCCGGCCCGGTGCTGGGCCTGCCGCTGGTGCAGGGCTGCGTGGCCTGGATGGAGTGCCGGCTGATCCCCGAGCCGCACACCGAAGACGCCTACGACACCTGCTTCGCCGAGGTGGTGTCGGCCCAGGCCGACCCCCGCGTGTTCGATAACGGCCGGTGGCAGTTCCGCGACGACAACACCGACCTGCACACGCTGCACCACCTGGGCGGCGGGCAGTTCGTGCTGCCCGCTCGCACGGTGCAGGGGCAGGTGCTGGTGGCGCGCTGAGGTGGCGCGCCCAGGGCCACCCAAGGGCTACGTTGGGTGCGCGGCTGCCGCGCTACATTGATGCCTTTCCTGATGGGGCCGTTTCATGACAGTCAGCCCGCGAGCATTGTTGCGACGCGTCATCCTGCGCAACTTCAAGAGCATCGGCTTCTGTGACGTGCGGCTGCAGCCGCTCACGTACATCGTCGGCCCGAACGGGTCCGGCAAGAGCAACTTCCTCGACGCACTTCATCTGGTGCGTGATGCCTTGAACAGCTCGCTGGACAACGCCATGAACGAACGTGGTGGCCTCGCAGAGATCCGGCGTCGCTCCAGCGGTCATCCGACGCACTTTGGCATCCGCCTCGAGTTCGAGTTGCCGGATGGACGAGCCGGCCATTACGCCTTCGACATCGGCGCTCTCAAGGACCGCGGCTACGAGGTGTTGAACGAGGAGTGTGCCCTTGGCGAGGCGGGCCAGGGCCCGCGTTTCAAGATCAACCGGGGAGAGGTGAAGGCCTGTAGCGAGACGACCTTCCCGCTGGTCACGGCGGACCGGCTGGCACTTGTTGCAGCGTCTGGGCTGGCGGCCTTTCGACCCGTGTTTGATGCCCTGGCCTCCATGGGTTTCTACAACCTCAACCCGCGCCTGATGCGCGAACTGCAAAAGCCCCAGGAGGGTCGGCTGCTGAAGCCGACCGGCGAAAACATCGCCAGCGTGATCGGCCATCTGGAGCGCGTCGCCCCGGGTCAGCAGGCCATCGTCAAGGAGTTCCTGCAATCCGTGGTGCCCATGGTGCAGGGCGTTGAGCGCAAGCAGGTCGGGCCCATGGAGACGCTGGAGTTTCTGCAAGAGATGGCGGGCGCCCGTCACCCGTGGCGGTTCCTGGCGCAAAACATGTCGGATGGCACGTTGCGCGCGCTGGGCGTGTTGGTGGCGCTGTTTCAGGGCAATCGCGACTATGCCCCCACGCTGGTGGGCATCGAGGAACCAGAGACCGCGCTACACCCGGCAGCCAGCGCGGCACTGCGCGATGCGCTGGTGCGCGCATCGGCGCAGACGCAGGTGCTGGTCACCAGCCACAGCCCCGAGCTGCTGAGCGACCCGGACCTTTCGGACGACGCCCTGCTGGCCGTGTCGTCGGTCGGGGGCTCGACACACATCGCACCGATCGACCCAGCCTCGCGCGAAGCGATGCGTCAGCACCTGTTCACGGCTGGCGAGTTGCTGCGCTTGAACCAGCTGGTGCCCGACCCCGCCATCGTTTCACAGCAGTCAGCCAGGCAGGCCGAGTTGTTTGGCGGCTCGGAGGTCTGAGGTGCGCATCGCATCGATCGTCGAGGGCGACGGAGAAGTGTTGGCCCTGCCGGTGCTGCTGCGCAGGCTTGCCGGCTGGCGGACCCAAGGCCGGTATGTGGACGTCAGCACGCCAATACAGGTGCGGCGCGATCGCTTTCTGAACCGCGAAGAAGACTTCAGCCGCCACCTGCTGCTGGCCGCTGCCAAGGCTGGCGAAGACGGTTGGGTGCTGGTGCTGCTCGATGCAGACGACGACTGTCCGGCGAGCAAGGGGGCCGAGGTTCTGCAGCGGGCGAAGAGCGTGGTGCCACACCGCAGCGTGTCCGTCGTGCTGGCGAACCGAGAGTTCGAAGCGTGGTTCATCGCCGCCGCCTCTTCGCTGTCAGGCCATCGCGGGTTCATGCCCGACCCGCGCCTTGCAGTGCACGCGGAAACGCCGCGCGACGCCAAGGGATGGATGAAGTCCCAGATGGCCTCGCGCGCGTACAGCGTGACGACTGATCAGCCTGCCTTCTGCGCGCGCTTCGACCTCGATCAGGCGCACGCCGCCAGCAGGTCCTTTCGCAAGTTGTGCAGCGAATGGGACCGGTACGTGCACGTCGAGGAGTGAGGCGTTCGACGTCAGCGCCGCCGCTTTAGCCACCCCACAGCTGCCAGCCCACCCAGCATCAGCAGCGCCGTGCCCGGCTCCGGCACCGCCGTCATGAACGGGTAGATGCCGCCCGACAGCGTCTGCAGGTCCACCTGGGTGGTGAACACGCCGTCGGCGCCGCGCACTTCCAGCTTGGTGATGCTGGCGGTGTTGCCGAAAGCGGCCTGGCCGCCGCCCGAGAACAGGGTGCTGGCGGGCGCTTCCACCTGCACCACCGCGACCAACAGCGCGTTGAGCAGGATGGGCCGGCCATAGCGGAAGTCGAACTCCAGCGTCGCGGTCTGGTCGATCGACTGTTGCCGCTGCGAGTTGTAGGCGGCCGAGTCCAGCACGTTGTTGAAGGCTTCCAGGCTGGTGATGTCCAGGTCGTAGCGGCCCCAGGCGTCGGAGAACACCGTGCTGCTGCTGCTGGCCATGCCGTCGAAGTGGGTGGTGATGCGCATGCGGCCCAGGGTGTCCAGCGGCCGCCCGCCGATCGTCCATTCGTCGCGGAAGCTGGCCTGCGACAGCACCTCGGCATCGGGTGCGATCTGGAACACGCTGCTGATCGCCCGCGAGATGTCGAGCGAGGCCGAGGCCGACAGCGAACCCACGCCTGCACGCGCATCGGCCACGAAGCTGCCGGTGTTGAAGCTGCCCGCCGGAAAGGACTTCTCGCCGTGCGCGAACTGGGGCGTGCTGCCATTGCCGGTGTGCGTTTCGCCATTGCTCAGGCTGAGCACGATGCCGCCTGCTTCGGCGCGCACCTCGGCCGACTTGTAGAAGCCGGCCATTGCCGGGGTGGGCATCAGGGTGCCCGCGGTGACGGCCAGGCAGGCCGCCGAAGCCAAGAGAAATGCACGCATGTCGGCTCCTGGTCAGTGGGCGGCATTGTGAGTGTCGGCGCGCGGCGCCGCACATCCCCAGAACCGAAGCGGCAGGCTCGTACGCCCTCGCGTACGCCATCCGGCGTATGGCCGATCCTGCGGGTCATCCCTAACCTGCGCAGCGTCCGATCCACGGTCGCTTCAACGCCAACAAGGGGTACCCCATGACCACTCGCCGTTCCTTCTCGATCAAGCTCTCCGCCCTGGCGCTGGCCGCCATGGGCGCCACCGCCGTGCATGCCCAGGAGACCATCAAGGTCGGTGTGCTGCACTCGCTGTCGGGCACCATGGCCATCTCGGAGACGGTGCTCAAGGACGTCGCGCTGATGACCATCGACGAGATCAATGCCAAGGGCGGCGTGCTGGGCAAGAAGCTCGAGCCGGTGGTGGTGGACCCTGCTTCCAACTGGCCGCTGTTCGCCGAGAAGGCCCGCCAGCTGATCACCAAGGACAAGGTGGCCGTGACCTTCGGCTGCTGGACCTCGGTCAGCCGCAAGAGCGTGCTGCCGGTGTACGAAGAGCTCAACAGCCTGCTGTTTTACCCCGTGCAGTACGAGGGTGAAGAGCTGAGCAAGAACGTGTTCTACACCGGCGCCGCGCCCAACCAGCAGGCCATCCCGGCGGTGGAATACCTGATGAGCAAGGACGGCGGCAGCGCCAAGCGCTTCGTGCTGCTGGGCACCGACTACGTGTACCCGCGCACCACCAACAAGATCCTGCGCGCCTTCCTGAAGAGCAAGGGCGTGGCCGAAGCCGACATCATGGAGGAGTACACCCCCTTCGGCCATTCTGACTATCAGAGCATCATCGCCAAGATCAAGAAGTTTGCTTCCGAAGGCAAGAAGACCGCGGTGGTGTCCACCATCAACGGCGACTCCAACGTGCCCTTCTACAAGGAACTGGGCAACCAGGGCCTGAAGGCGACCGACGTGCCGGTGGTGGCCTTCAGCGTGGGTGAAGAAGAGCTGCGCGGCGTGGACACCAAGCCGCTGGTCGGCCACCTGGCCGCCTGGAACTACTTCATGTCCATCAAGAACCCGACCAACGATGCCTTCATCAAGGCCTGGAGCGACTACGCCAAGGCCAAGAACATCCCGGGCCACAAGGACAAGCCGCTGACCAACGACCCGATGGAAGCCACCTACATCGGCATCCACATGTGGGCGCAGGCGGTCGAGAAGGCCAAGAGCACCGACACCGACAAGGTGATCGCCGCGATGGCCGGCCAGACCTTCAAGGCGCCGGGCGGCTTCACCTCCACCATGGACCCGAAGAACCACCACCTGCACAAGCCGGTGTTCATCGGCGAAGTGAAGGCCGATGGCCAGTTCAACGTGGTGTGGAAGACGCCGGGCCCGATCAAGGCCCAGCCGTGGAGCCCGTACATCCCCGAGAACAAGGGCAAGAAGGACGAGCCCGAAAAGAAGTGAGTTGAAAGTCCTGGCCGCGGCGGCTGACGCCGCGGCCCGTGCAACCAGAAGGGATGACCAATGCAGGTCCGTTGGATCGTGCCGGGCTTGCTGGCGCTGTTGATGAGCGTCGGGGCCCAGGCACTGACGCCGCAGCAGGCGCGTTCGATTGCCACCGGCGACAGTGACGAGCGCATTGCCGCGATGCAGGCCGCACTGGCCGCCGCCGATACCGGCCTGGCGCCGCTGGCCCAGGCCCTGCTGGACGACGCGGTGAAGATCACGCCCGAGCAGGTGCTGATCGTGCGCGATGGCCAGGCCACCGACGCGGCCAGCGGCCAGCGCGTGGCCAGCGTGCCCGAGACCGCGGAAGACCCGGTCAACAACAACCGCATCCGCCGTGCGCTGCAGTCGGCGCTGGCCTCGCTGCAGCTGTTTTCGCCGGACCGGGCACAGCGTGCGGCCGCCATCACCCAGCTGCGCGACCAGGCCGACGAAGGCCTGATGCCGCTGCTGGACAAGGCCGAAGCGGCTGAGCCCGATGCCGCGCTGAAAAAGCAGCTGAGCCTGCTCAAGGCCGGCGTGCTGGTGAGCTCAACCGACACCGACAAGCGGCTGGCCGCCGCCCGGCTTCTGGAAGCCAGCGACGACCCCAACACCCGCAGCCTGCTGCTGGAACGCCTGGCCACCGGCGGCGAAGCCGACCCGGCCGTGCGCGCCGCCCTCGCCAAGGCCCTGACGGCCGTCGAGCGGCGCCTGTCTATCGGTGAATGGATGGGCGTGCTGTTCACTGGCGCCAGCCTGGGCTCCATCCTGCTGCTGGTGGCGCTGGGCCTGGCCATCACCTACGGGCTGATGGGCGTGATCAACATGGCCCATGGCGAGCTGATGATGATCGGCGCCTACGCCACCTTCGTGGTGCAGAACCTGTTCCGCCAGTACCTGCCCGGCGCGTTCGACTGGTATGTGCTGGCGGCTATTCCGCTCAGCTTTCTGGCCAGTGCGCTGGTGGGCGCGCTGATGGAGCGCAGCGTGATCCGCTGGCTGTACGGCCGGCCGCTGGAAACGCTGCTGGCCACCTGGGGCATCAGCCTGGTGCTGATGCAGGCGGTGCGCTCCATCTTCGGCGCGCAGAACGTGCCGGTGGAAAACCCCGCCTGGATGAGCGGCGGCGTGCAGGTGATGAGCAACCTGACCCTGCCCTACAACCGGCTGGCCATCCTGGCCTTCGCCTTTCTGGTGCTGGGCGGCGTGGCGCTGCTGATCGCCCGCACGCGGCTGGGCCTGTTCGTGCGCGGCGTGACGCAGAACCGGCGCATGGCCTCCTGCGTGGGCGTGAACACCGCGCGGGTGGACACCTATGCCTTCGCGCTGGGCGCCGGCATCGCCGGCCTGGCGGGCTGTGCCCTTTCGCAGGTGGGCAACGTGGGCCCCGACCTGGGCCAGAGCTACATCGTCGATTCGTTCATGGTGGTGGTGCTGGGCGGCGTGGGCCAGCTGGCGGGCACCGTGGTGGCGGGCCTGGGCCTGGGCGTGCTGAACAAGCTGCTGGAAGGCTGGGCCGGCGCGGTGCTGGCCAAGATCATGGTGCTGGTGTTCATCGTGGTGTTCATCCAGAAGCGGCCGCAGGGCTTGTTCGCAATGAAGGGCAGAAGTGCCGAGGCCTGACGTCACCGCCTGCATGAACGGAGAAATCGAATGAGTGCTGTGTTACCTCCCACCTTCACGCTGCCCGCCCCCAAGCGCGGCACGCTGCTGGGCACCAAGGGCTGGACGGGCGTGTTCGTGGCCCTGCTGGTGGTGTGCGTGCTGGCCCCGGTGCTGAACCTGCTGGTGCCCGAGGGCAGTGCGCTGCACATGAGCGACTACTCGATCGGCCTCATCGGCAAGATCATGTGCTACGCCATCTGCGCGCTGGCGATGGACCTGATCTGGGGCTACACCGGCATCCTGTCGCTGGGGCACGGGCTTTTCTTCGCGCTGGGCGGCTACGGCATGGGCATGTACCTCATGCGCCAGATCGGTCGCGACGGCAACTACAAGAGCGACCTGCCCGACTTCATGGTGTTCCTCGACTGGAAGGAACTGCCCTGGCACTGGGCGCTGAGCGATTCGTTCCTCGCGCAGATGCTGCTGGTGCTGCTGGTGCCGGGGCTGCTGGCCTTCGTGTTCGGCTTCTTCGCCTTCCGCTCGCGCATCAAGGGCGTGTATTTCTCGATCATCACGCAGGCCCTGACCTTCGCGGCCATGCTGCTGTTCTTCCGCAACGAGACCGGCTTCGGCGGCAACAACGGCTTCACCGACTTCAAGCGCATCCTCGGCATCCCGATCGCCACGCAGGAGATGCGCATGACGATCTTC
>NZ_CAXFDV010000463.1:0-8756 GCF_964001545.1 uncultured Aquincola sp. | reverse complement strand
CGCCGGTGGGCCGCATCCGCGCCACGGTGCGCGCCGGCCGCGACCGCATGCGCGCCATGTTGCTGGACTGGCTGCCCGCCGACCTGCACGGGCTGCGCCTGCTGGACGCCGGTTGCGGCACCGGCGCGCTGGCCATCGAGGCGGCGCAGCGCGGGGCCGAGGTGCTGGCCATCGACCTGTCGCCCACGCTGGTGCAGCTGGCGCAGCAGCGGGTGCCGGCGGCGCTCAAGGCGCGCATCCAGTTCCTGTCGGGCGACATGCTCAGTCCGTCGCTGGGGCACTTCCATCATGTGGTGCTGATGGATTCGTTGATCCACTACACCGCGCCGCAGGCGGTGCAGGCGCTGCAGCGGCTGGCGCCGCGCATCCACGGCTCGATGCTGATGACCTATGCGCCCAGCAACCCGGCGCTGGCCGCCATGCATGCGGTGGGTCGCCTCTTTCCGCGCGGCGACCGCGCGCCAGCCATCGAGCCGGTGCGAGCCGACAAGCTGCATGCGCTGATCGGCCAGGCCGAAGGCCTGCAGACCTGGCAGCCCGGCCGCAGCCAGCGCATCGCCAGCGGCTTCTATACCTCGCAGGCGTTGGAGCTGCGGCAAGGCATGCGGGCCGAGCGCCGGGCCGCCCCAAGCCGGCCCGACATCCCCTCGGGGGATAGCCCGGCGTACCCGCCGGGCGAGGGGCCGGCATGAAGCTATCCAGAGCCTGGCTGCACGTCAGCCCCCGGTTTCTGCCGTTCGCCGATGCGGCGTCGCCCGGCCTGCCGCTGTCACGCCTGCTGCGCCTGGCGCTGTTCCAGGTCTCGGTGGGCATGGCCGGCGCGTTGATGGTAGGCACGCTCAACCGCGTGATGATCGTCGAGCTGCAGGTGTCGGCCTGGCTGGTGTCCAGCATGGTGGCGCTGCCGCTGCTGCTGGCGCCGTGGCGCGCGCTGGTGGGCTTCAAGTCCGACACGCACTGGAGCGCGCTCGGCTGGCGCCGCGTGCCCTACCTGTGGTTCGGCTCGCTGATGCAGTTCGGCGGCCTGGCCATCATGCCGTTTGCGCTGCTGGTGCTGTCGTCCGATGCCGGCGACCTGCACGGCCCCGCCTGGGTGGGCACCGCCGCCGCGTCGTTGGCCTTCGTGCTGGTGGGTGCCGGCCTGCAGACCACGCAGACCGCCGGCCTGGCCCTGGCCACCGACCTGGCGCCCGAAGCCACCCGCCCGCGCGTGGTGGCCTTGATGTACGTGATGCTGCTGGTGGGCATGCTGGTGGGCAGCCTGGCCTTCGGCGCGCTGCTGCGCGACTTCAGCCATGTGCGGCTGGTGCAGGTGGTGCAGGGCGCGGCGCTGATGACCATGCTGCTCAACATCGCCGCGCTGTGGAAGCAGGAGCCGCGCGGCCCGCGCCGGCCCGCCCCCACCGCGGCGCCCTCGTTCCGCGACGCCTGGCAGTCCTTTGCCGGCCAGCCGGCGGTGCGCCGCTTCCTGGTGGCGGTGGGGCTGGGCACGGCCGCCTTCAACATGCAGGACATCGTGCTGGAGCCTTACGGCGGCGCGGTGCTGCACCTGGGCGTGGGCGCCACCAGCCTGCTGACCGCGCTGCTGGCCGCGGGTGCACTGGCCGCCTTCGGTCTGGCCGCGCGCTGGCTGCAGCGCGGTGCCGACCCCTATCGGCTGGCGGCCGCGGGTGCGCTGGCCGGCGTGGTGGCCTTTGCCGCCGTCATCTTTGCGGCGCCGCTGGAATCGGCGCTGCTGTTTCGCATCGGCGTGGGGCTCATCGGCTTTGGCGGCGGGCTGTTCGGCGTGGGCACGCTGATCGCGGCCATGGCGCTGTCGGCCGGCCACAACGGCCTGGCGCTGGGCGCCTGGGGCGCGGTGCAGGCCACCGCCGGCGGCCTGGCCGTGGGCCTGGGCGGCGCGGTGCGCGACGGCGTGGCCGCACTGGCCAGCCAGGGCGCGCTGGGCCCGGCGCTCACCGGCCCGGCCATCGGCTACAGCTTCGTGTACCACCTCGAGATTGCCCTGCTGTTTGCCACCCTGGCGGCCATCGGGCCGCTGGTGCGGCGGCTGCACGGCACGCCCCCGCTGCCCACGGCCAGCACCAGCCCACGGCCCTTCGGCCTGGCCGAGTTTCCCGGCTGAAGTAACTCCCGCCGCCTTCCAAGGAGTCCATCATGCAAACCGGCGCCATCACGCAATACATCGACGTGGCCCAGCTCACGCTGTACGGCTTCTGGATCTTCTTCGCAGGCCTCATCTACTACCTGCACCAGGAGAACAAGCGCGAGGGCTATCCGCTGGAGTCCGACCGCTCGGGCGGCCGCATCGACGTGCAGGGCTTTCCGCCCATCCCCAAGCCCAAGACCTATGTGCTGCGCGACGGCCGCACGGTGAGCGTGCCCAACCGCGCCGCGCCGGTGGCGCCTGAGAAGGCGCGGCTGACCGGCCGCTTCCTGGGTGCGCCGATCGAGCCCGTGGGCGATCCGATGCAGGCCGGCATCGGCCCCGGCGCCTGGGCGGAGCGGCCCGACATCGTCGACACCACCGAAGACCTGCAGCCGCGGCTGCTGCCGCTGCGCGCCGTGCCTGCGATGCGCGTGGACCCGCAAGACCCCGACCCGCGCGGCCTGCCGGTGATCGGCGCCGACGGCACGGTGGGCGGCGAAGTGGTGGACCTGTGGGTCGACCAGGCCGAGATGCTGTTCCGCTACCTCGAAGTGAAGGTGCCCGGCCTGGCCCACACCGTGCTGCTGCCGATGAACTTCGCGCGGGTCAAGCCGCACCGGGTGCAGGTGCGCTCCATCCTGGGCGCGCAGTTCGCCGGCGTGCCGGCCCTGCGCAACCCTGAGCGCCTGACCATGCTGGAAGAAGAGAAGGTGATGGCCTATTACGGGGCCGGCACCTTGTACGCCACGCCCGCCCGTGCGGAGCCGCTGCTGTGACCACGCTGCGCGCTGCCACCGGCCAGGCCCACGCGCCCGTCCATCGGCACAGCCCCGGCCTGGCCCATGAGCATGAGTTCGAGGCCGCCCCCGGCCTGCCCGAAGCCCTGCCCGCCGACGAGGTGCTGCTGTGGCAAGGCCGCCCGCACTGGCCCACGCTGGCGCGCGAGGCCTTTCACCTGCGGGCCATCGCGCTGTATTTCGGCGCGCTGCTGGCCTGGCGCATCGCCGAGCTGGCCGCCGCCGGCACGCCGCCGCTGCCGCTGCTGGCGCTGATGGCCGGCCCGCTGCTGCTGGCGGCCACCGGCCTGGGCACGGTGGCACTGCTGGCCTGGCTCAGCGCCCGCACCACCTGCTACACCCTCACCAGCCGCCGGGTGGTGATGCGGGTGGGCATCGTGCTCACCGTCACCTTCAATGTGCCGCATCGCTGCATCGCCGGGGCGGCACTGCGCCGCGGCCGCGCGGGGCGCGGCAGCATCGCGCTGCAGCTCTCGGGCCCCGACCGCATCGCCTGGCTGCAGCTGTGGCCGCATGTCCGCCCCTGGCAGCTGCGCCGCGCCCAGCCGATGCTGCGCGCGCTGCCGCAGGTGGACGAGGTGGCCGAGCTGCTGGTGGCCGCTGCACTGCCGGCCACGCCCGGGTCGGCGGCGGCGCTGTCCGCCGACGCCCAGACCCAGGTCTCGGCGCCAACGCCGGACGCCGCCACGCCGCGCCACCCGCGCCCGCTGCGCGCAGTTGTCTAGACAAGCCACCATGGCCACCATCACGCCCCTGCACCTGACTGCCACCCCGCGGCTGCCGCTGGCGGCACTGGGCGCGCTGGTGCTGGTGACCCTCATCGGCGTGGCCATCGTGCGCTGGCTGGGCCTGGGCGGCGGCAGCGAACCCACGGCCCCCGTGCTGCAGGCCCGCAGCCTCCAGTTCGACGACCTGGCCGATGGCGGCATCGCGGTGCGCGATGCGGCCAGCGGCGCATTGCTGCACACCGTGGCGCCCGGCACCAACGGCTTTTTGCGCAGCGCGGTGCGCGGCCTGGTGCGCGAGCGCAAGCGCCAGCAGCTGGGTCCGCAGATGCCCTTCCTGCTGCTGGCCTACGCCGATGGCCGGCTGACGCTGCAAGACCCCGGCACCGGCCGCCGCATCGACCTGGAAGCCTTCGGTCCGGTCAATGCCGGCGTCTTCGTGGCCCTGCTGCCGCAGGCACCATGCACGCCCTGACCCCCGGGCGCGACAACCCCGCAGGAGAACCCATGGACACCGCCCTCCACAGCCCCGAGCAAGCCATCGAGCGCGCCCGCGCCTCCACGATGCTGAGCCCGCGCTTCTACACCACCGACTTCGCGGCGCTGGACCAGCTGGACGTGAGCCCGCTGCGCGCCGAGTGGGACGCGATGCTGGCCGAGTACGAAGGCGACAACAACCACGACCACTTCCAGCGCACGCCGCAGTTCGCGGAAGAAGTGGCCGCGCTCACGCCCACCTGGTCGCCCGAGCTGCGGGCCGAGTTCCTCGACTTCCTGGTCTCGTCGCTCACCTCGGAGTTCTCGGGCTGCGTGCTCTACAACGAGATCTTCAAGCGCAGCCACAACCCCGACATCAAGGCGCTGATGCGCTACATGGCACGCGACGAATCGCGGCACGCCGGCTTCATCAACCAGTCGCTCAAGGACTACGGGCTGGGCGTGGACCTGGGCGCCCTCAAGCGCACCAAGCGCTACACCTTCTTCAAGCCCAAGTACATCTTCTACGCCACCTACCTGTCGGAGAAGATCGGCTACGCCCGTTACATCACCATCTACCGCCAGCTGGAACGCCACCCCGAGCTGCGCTTTCATCCGATCTTTCGCTGGTTCGAGCGCTGGTGCAACGACGAATTCCGCCATGGCGAATCGTTCGCGCTGCTGCTGCGCGCCCACCCTCACCTGCTGCGCGGCGGCAACCTGCTGTGGGTGCGCTTTTTCCTGCTGGCGGTGTACGCCACCATGTACGTGCGCGACCACAACCGGCCCGCGCTCAAGCAGGCGATGGGGCTGGACCCGACCGAGTACGACCTCACCGTCTTTCGCATCACCACCGAGATCAGCAAGCAGGTGTTCCCGATCTCGCTGGACGTCGAGCGCCCCGCCTTCCTGCGCGGGCTCAACCGCCTGGTGGCGTCGCAGGCCCGCATGGACGAGGCCAAGGCGCGCGGCGGCCTGCGCGGCAGGCTGCAGCAGGCCGCCTGTGCGGTGCAGGCCAGCCTGACCTTTGCGCGGCTGTACCTGCAGCCGGTGCAGCGGCATGCGCTGCCGGCGCAGGTGCGCGTGGCGCCGGCCTGGTAGTTCGGCCGCCCATCGCCGCCGCATCACACACGCCATGCAGCAGGCCGGCCCGCTCTTGTACGTGCTGCTGGCGTGGTGGTTCAGCACCGGCGCCATCCTGTGGCTGGTGGGCCTGCCGCGCAGCACCCACCCGTTCACCATGGGGGGTGCCACCGTGCTGCTGGCCGTGGCCTTGTGCGGCGTGGCCGCCACCGCCGACGACACCCGCGTGACCGGCGCCTACCTGGCCTTCACCGCCGCGCTGATGGTGTGGGCCTGGCAGGAGGTGGCCTTCCTGCTGGGCTACGTCACCGGCCCGCGGCGCACGCCATGCCCGTCCGACGCACGGCGCTGGCAACGTGCAGCCCGCGCGTTCGAGGTGGTGCTGTTCCATGAACTGGCGCTACTGGTGCTGTTTGCCGCGGTGCTGGCCCTGACCTGGCGCCAGCCCAACCAGGTCGCGGCCTGGACCTTCGGCGCGCTGTGGTGCATGCGCCAGAGCAGCAAGCTCAACGTGTTTTTGGGCGTGCGCAACCTCAACGAAAGCTTCCTGCCGCCGCACATCGCCTACCTGCACAGCTACTTCCGCCAGCGCCCCAGCAACCGCCTGTTCCCCGTCTCCATCCTGCTGGGCACCGCCGCCACCGCCGCCGTGTGGCAGGCCGCGCTGCAAACCGGCATCGGTCGCTTCGACGAAACCGCCCGCCTGCTGACGGCCGCGCTGCTGACCCTGGGCGTGCTGGAGCACTGGCTGCTGGTGCTGCCGCTGCCCAGCGAGTGGTTGTGGAAGTGGGGGTTGAGGGCCAGAGAGGCCCAGGCCGGAACAGCACCGGCGGTTGCCCAAGGTGACTCACTCCGCCAAGATGGAACCGTTTTGGTTCCCGCCGCCGAGTTGTCGCATGCCCACCTCTCTGACGCTGAAGAACATTCCCGACGCGGTGCACGAGCGCCTGAAGGCAGCGGCCGGGTTGCACCGCCGCAGCTTGAACAGCGAAGCCATCGTCTGCCTGGAAGCAGTGCTGCTGCCTAACCGCACGACGGCCGACGAGCGCCTGGCGCGCGCGTGCGAGTTGCGGGCCAGCCTGCCGCGGGGCCCGTTCACCGCAGCCGACATCGATGCCGCCAAACGCGCGGGGCGCAAGTGATCGTGGTTGACAGCCATGTGCTGGCCTACCTGTACCTGCCCGGCGAGTTCACAGCAGCGGCTGACGCGCTGCTGGCCGCGATCCGGAATGGGCCGCGCCTTTGCTGTGGCGCAGTGAGTTCAGAAACATCCTGGCCGGCTATCTGCGCCGCAAGACCCTGAGCTTTGAGCAGGTCTGCGCCCTCCAGGCGGAAGCAGAGTCGCTGATGGACGGCTTCGAGTTTCCGGTCGCCTCGCAGGAGGTCATGGCCCTGGTGATTCGCAGCGATTGCTCGGCGTACGACTGCGAGTTCGTGGCGTTGGCGCAGCGGCTGCAGACGTCGCTGATCACGATGGACAAGAAGATCCTGAAGGCGTTTCCACAGCACGCCCAGCCCTTGCGGACGTGAGGCCACGACGAGTCGCGTCAAGCGATTGGAGCCAGGGTGAGTGTCACGCTGTATTGACACTTCTTCGTGTCAGCCCTAGATTGGGCTCATGCCCTCGCCCATCCCGACTCTCGACCCCACGCCGTACCGGGTGGTCATCGTCACGATGGATACGCACCTGGCCAGCGCCACCGACCGGGCGCGGGTGGCCCTGCGGCGGCGGCTGCCCGGCTTGGTGCTCAGCCAGCATGCGGCTTCGGACTGGGCGGCGCAGCCCGCCGCGCTGGAACGCTGCCTGGCCGACATCGCGCAGGCCGACATCGTGGTGGCCACGATGCTGTTCATGGAAGAGCACTTCCTGCCGGTGATGCCTGCGCTGCAGGCCCGGCGCGACCAGTGCGACGCGATGGTGTGCGCCGTCTCGGCCGGCGAGGTGGTGCGCCTGACACGGCTGGGCAAGCTGGACATGGGTAAGCCCGCCAGCGGGCCGATGGCGCTGCTCAAGCGCCTGCGCGGCAAGGCTTCGGCCGCGGGCAAGCCGCCGGCCAGCGGCGGCGCGGCGCAGATGAAGATGCTGCGCCGGCTGCCGCAGCTGCTGCGCTTTGTGCCCGGCACCGCGCAAGACCTGCGGGCCTATTTCCTGACGCTGCAGTACTGGCTGGGCGGCTCGCAGGACAACGTGCAGAACATGGTGCTGGCCCTGGTGGACCGCTATGCCGACGGGCCGCGGCGTGCGCTGCGCGGCACGCTGGCCGCCGCGGCGCCGGTGGACTACCCGGAGCTGGGCCTGTACCACCCGCGGCTGCCGGGCCGCATGGGCGAAGCGGCCGATGCGCTGCAACGCCTGCCGGCCGCGGCACCGCTGCAGCCCGAGGCCGGCACCGTGGGCCTGCTGCTGCTGCGCTCGTACCTGCTGGCGGGCAACACCGCGCATTACGACGGCGTGATCGCCGCGCTGGAAGCCCGGGGTCTGAAGGTCAGGCCCGCCTTTGCCGCCGGCCTGGATGCGCGCCCGGCCATCGACCGCTTCTTCATGCACGAAGGCCGCGCCACGGTGGATGCGGTGGTGTCGCTCACCGGCTTTTCGCTGGTGGGCGGGCCGGCTTACAACGATGCCCAGGCCGCCGAGCAAACATTGGCCCAGCTGGACGTGCCCTACCTGGCCGCCCACCCGGTGGAATTCCAGACGCTGGACCAATGGGGCGCCAGCGAGCGCGGCCTGCTGCCGGTGGAAAGCACCATCATGGTCGCCATCCCCGAGCTGGACGGCGCCACCGGCCCCACCGTGTTCGGCGGCCGGCCGGGCGGTGAAGGCACGGTGTGCACCGGCTGCGCCCAGCGCTGCAGCTTCCACGCCACCGACAACGCGCAGGACATGCGCAGCTGCCCCGACCGCGCGCAGATGCTGGCCGCCCGCGTGCACAAGCTGGTGGCCCTGCGCCGCAGCGAGCGCGCGCGCCGCAAGCTGGCGGTGGTGATCTTCAACTTTCCGCCCAATGCGGGCAGCACCGGCACCGCGGCTTACCTGTCGGTGTTCGAGTCGCTGCACCGCACGCTGGCCATGCTCAAGGCCGAGGGCTACACGGTGGACCTGCCGGCCACGGTGGATGCGCTGCGCGACAGCCTGCTGGCCGGCAATGCCGCCCACCACGGCGCCGATGCCAACGTGCATGCGTTGATCCCCGCCAACGACCATGTCAAGCGCGAGCGCTGGCTGCGCGAGATCGAAGCGCAGTGGGGCCCCGCGCCCGGGCGGCAGTTGAGCAACGGCCGCTCCATCTTCGTGCTGGGCCGGCAGTTCGGCCAGGTGCTGGTGGTGGTGCAGCCGGCCTTCGGTCATGAAGGCGACCCAATGCGCCTGCTGTTCGACAAAGGCATGACGCCCACGCATGCCTTCTCGGCCTTCTACCGCTACCTGCGCGAAGACTTCCGCGCCGATGCGGTGCTGCACTTCGGCACCCATGGCGCGCTGGAGTTCATGCCCGGCAAGCAGGCTGGCCTGTCGGGCGCCTGCTG
>NZ_CAXFDV010000462.1:0-1725 GCF_964001545.1 uncultured Aquincola sp. | reverse complement strand
GATGTGGCGGTTGGCATTGATGGCCACGGCCGCGACTTGCGGCTGCAGGCGTTGCGCCGCACGCTGAGCCAGCGGCTGGCCGTCGAAGGTCTGCAGGCCCTTGTCCACCCCGCCCATGCGGCGGGCCAGGCCGCCGGACAGCACCAGCCCTGTCACCGCCCGGCGATCGATCTTCATGCGCGGCTCAGGGCCGAGCGCCGGGCCGCCCCAAGCCGGCCCGGACCCCCTCGGGGGGTGGTCCGATGTACGCATCGGACCGGGGGCTGACAGTTACCCACCGATGTAATGCATCTCGACCTTGCGCTCGGCAGCACCTGCATCGGCCGGCATCTGCGCCCGCAGCACCGAGTACTGGTCTTCCCGCGCGCCCCAGGCGCCGGCGATGGCGGCCGACAGCTGCTCGTCGCTGGCGCCGCCGCGCAGCAGCGCGCGCAGGTCGTGGCCGCGGCTGGCGAAGAGGCACAGGAACAGCTTGCCTTCGGTGGACAGCCGGGCGCGGTTGCAGTCGCCGCAAAAGGCCTGGGTGACGCTGGAGATCAGCCCGATCTCGCCGGCGCCATCGCGGTAGCGCCAGCGCTCGGCGGTCTCACCCGTCTGGCTGGGGGCCAGCGGCTCCAGCGGATGCACTGCGTCGATGCGGGCCAGCACCTCGGCCGAGGGCAGCACATGGTCCATGCGCCAGCCGTTGGTGCTGCCCACGTCCATGTACTCGATGAAGCGCAGCACCACGCCGCTGCCGCGGAAGTGGCGCGCCATCGGCACGATCTCGTGGTCGTTGGTGCCGCGGCGCACCACCATGTTGACCTTGATCGGCCCCAGGCCCACGCGCTGCGCCGCCTCGATGCCGGCCAGCACGTCGGCCACCGCGAAGTCGACGTCGTTCATGCGGCGGAACACCGCGTCGTCGATCGCGTCCAGGCTCACCGTCACGCGCTGCAGGCCGGCGTCTTTCAGGGCCTGTGCCTTGCGCGCCAGCAGCGAGGCATTGGTGGTGAGCGTGATGTCCATCGGCTCGCCGTCGGCGCTGCGCAGCTCGGCCAGCATGGCCACCAGGCGTTCGACGTGCTTGCGCAGCAGCGGCTCGCCGCCGGTCAGCCGCAGCTTGCGCACACCATGGGCGGCGAAGAGGCGGGCCAGCCGGGTGGTTTCCTCGAAGCTGAGCAGCGCCTCCTGCGGCAGGAAGCGGTGGTCGCGGCCGAACACTTCCTTGGGCATGCAGTAGGCGCAGCGGAAGTTGCAGCGGTCCGTGACCGAGATGCGCAGGTCGCGCAGCGGCCGGCCCAGCGCGTCGGCCAGCAGGCCGTTGGGCGCGGCCAGGCCGGTGAGCGGCAGCGAGGCCGGCAGCGGCGCCGTGCGGCGCAGGTCGGCGATGGGGAACACCTTGTCAGCCATGCGCCCGATTGTGCCGGGGCAGGCGCCGGGCACGCCCGGGCGAAAACGCCGATCCGGCAGGGGCTTTGCCCGCCGGGCGGCGCAGCTTCAGTGCAGGTAGTCCAGCAGGTCGGCGTGCGCCGGGGGTCGGCGGCCGGCTTGCTCCACCTGGATGCGATGCCACAGCGCGAAGTGCAGCACCGCCGACAGCGCCTCGGTGTGGGCGCCGGTCTGGCGTTGCGCCTCGATCAGCCGGGCCACGCCGGCCGGCTGCAGCCACTGCTGCACACCCGCGTTGCGGGCCAGCGCGGCCTGCAGGTGCTTCAGGAAGTCGCCGCTCAGCAGCCGGTGCAT
>NZ_CAXFDV010000461.1:0-2573 GCF_964001545.1 uncultured Aquincola sp. | reverse complement strand
GTCGCTGATGTTCCCGGCCGGTGCCGGCGACTCGGCCTACTTCGGCGGGCGCTGGCTGCTGCTGGCCGGCATCGCCACGCTGGCGGTCGCCGCGCTCAGCATGCTGGCTTCGCAGAAGATCGACCGGCTGGCGGCGCTGGCGGTGGTGGTGTCTTCGGGCACCCTGATGGCGGCCATCAGCTTCGCGCAGCCGGGCATCACGGCGGGGGCGCTGTTCTACCTGCTCAGCTCCACGCTGGCGCTGGCCGCGCTGTTCCTGCTGGCCGAGCTGATCGAGCGCTCGCGCCAGATCGAGGCCGAAGGCGCGCAGGCCGATGCCCGCAGCCTGGCCTTTCCGGCCGAAGACCTGGAACCGTCGGAGTTCGACGAGACCGGCGAGCCGCTGACCGGCCGCGCCATCCCGGCGGCCATGGCCTTTCTGGGCGTGAGCTTCATCGCCTGCACGCTGCTGGTGGCCGGCATGCCGCCGCTGTCGGGCTTCGTGGCCAAGTTCAGCATGCTGTCGGCACTGCTCAACGGCCAGGGGCTGGGCAACTTCCAGCCCGAAGCCACGTCCAGCCAGGCCTGGCTGCTGCTGGCCATGCTCATCGTCTCGGGCCTGCTGTCGCTGTGGTCGCTCACCGGCGCGGGCATCCGCTACTTCTGGACGCCGCTGCACCGCCCCGCGCCGCACCTGAAGATCATCGAATGCGCGCCGATCGCCGGCCTGCTGCTGGCCTGCGTGCTGCTGACGGTGCATGCCGAGGCGGTGCTGCGCTACACCCGCGCCACCGCCGAGGCGCTGCAAAAGCCATCGCTTTACATCAACGCGGTGATGACCACGCAGCCGCTGCCGCAGCCCAGCGACGACAAGGTGGGGGTGCGGCCATGAGGCGCCTCGTGCCCGCGCCGCTGCTGTCGGCCCTGCTGCTGGTGCTGTGGCTGCTGCTGGCCGATGCCAGCTCGCTGGGCCAGTGGCTGCTGGGCGCGGTGGTGGCGCTGGGCGCGCCCTTGCTCACCGCATCGCTGCGGCCGGGGCGGGTGAAGGTGGGCCGGCCCGGCGTGGTGCTGCGGCTGCTGGCCCGGGTGGCGCGCGACGTGGTGAGTTCCAACCTGCGGGTGCTGCACGGCACGCTGCGCGGCGCCTTCGGCGGGCCGCAGCGCTGGCCGCGCTCGGGCTTCGTGCAGGTGCCCATCATGCTGCGCGACCCCAATGCGCTGGCCGCGCTGGCCATCATCCTGGCGGTCATCCCGGGCACGGTGTGGTGCGAGCTGTCGCCCGACGGCCGCACGCTGCTGCTGCATGTGTTCGACCTGGGCGACGAAGCGGCGCTGGTGGCCGAGATCCACCAGCACTACGAGCGCCCGCTGCAGGAGATCTTCGAATGAACGCCGCGATCTCGCCCGTGCTGTGGACCGCGATGCTGATCGCCTTCGGCTGCTTTGCGCTGGCGATGGTGATCACGCTGATACGCCTGTTCATCGGCCCCAGCGCGCAGGACCGCATCCTGGCGCTGGACTACCTCACCATCACTGCGCTGCTGCTGATGCTGGTGCTGGGCCTGCGCCACCACAGCAGCATGTACTTCGAGGCGGCCACGCTGGTGGCGATGCTGGGCTTCATCACCTCCATCGGCCTGGCGCGCTTCCTGTTGCGCGGCGAGGTGATCGAGTGATGGCCTGGTGGATCGACTACACCGTGGCTGCGCTGCTGGTGGCGGCCGGGCTGCTGGCGCTGGCCGGCGCCGTGGGCCTGCTGCGCCTGCCCGACTTCTTCCAGCGCATGCACCCGCCGGCGCTGGCCATCACGCTGGGCAGCTGGTGCGTGGCACTGGCCTCGGCGCTGTACTTCTCGGCCCTGCAGGAGCGGCCGGTGCTGTCGGCCTGGATCATCCCGGTGCTGCTGGCCATCACCGCGCCCATCACCAGCCTGCTGCTGGCCCGCGCGGCCTTGTTCCGCCGCCGCGGCATGGCAGCCGAGCAGGGGGCCGATGCGCCGGCCGAGCCGCTGCCCGCGCCCGCTCGCCGCGCCGTCGCCGGACCCACGCCGGCGCCGCTATCCTCGCGGGCAGACCGGGCCGATGCGCCGCCCGGCCCGCGTTGACCACACCGGCCCCCATGTACGAGAAGTTCTTCGGCCTGAAGCAAGCGCCGTTTTCCATCGCGCCCGACCCGCACTACCTCTTCATGAGCGAGCGTCACCGGGAGGCACTGGCCCACCTGCTGTACGGGCTGGGCGGGGGCGGCGGCTTCGTGCTGCTGACCGGCGAGATCGGCGCCGGCAAGACCACCGTGTGTCGCTGCTTCCTCGAGCAGATCCCGGCGAACTGCGACGTGGCGTACATCTTCAACCCGAAGCTCTCGGTGCTGGAGCTGCTGAAGACCGTGTGCGACGAGTTCCACATCGCCCCGCCGCCGGCCGGCGCTGGCGCGACGGTCAAGGACTACGTGGATACGCTCAACGCCTTCTTGCTGCAGGCGCATGCGGCCGGACGCAACAGCGTGCTGGTGATCGACGAGGCGCAGAACCTCTCGGCCGACGTGCTGGAGCAGCTGCGGCTGCTGACCAACCTGGAAACCAGCGAACGCAAGCT
>NZ_CAXFDV010000460.1:0-2359 GCF_964001545.1 uncultured Aquincola sp. | reverse complement strand
TGCTCAGCGTCAACCTGTTCCACCGCCAGATCCGCGACCTGATCCGCACCACCACCACGCTGGAGACGGTGAGCTGGTCCAGCGTGCCGCGCTGGGTGGCGCGGCCCAAGAACATCGGCGACGCCACCAGCAGCGGGGTGGAGCTGGAGGCGCGCTTTCGCCTGAACGACCTGTGGCGCCAGGCGCCGGGCGTGGATCTGCGCAGCAACCTGAGCCTGTTCCGCTCCGACGTGAAAAGCGTGCCCGGCCCCGACAACCGGCTGGACCAGCAGCCCGCCGCCACGATGAACCTGGGCGCCGACTACCGCATGGCCGACTGGCCGCTGACGCTGGGCGCCACCTTCAACGTCACGCCGGGCTACGACGCCCGCCTGGCCGAAGATCAGTACGCCACGCAGGGCCGCAAGCGGGTGGTCGATGCCTATGCGCTGTGGCGCATGCGCCCGGGCCTGCAGCTGCGCCTGTCGGCCAGCAACCTGGCGCCGCTGGACGACCTGACCAGCAGCACCATCGCCGGCGAGCAGACCCGCACCACCACCGGCACCGCGCTGAACTGGCAGCTGCAGCTGGAAATGAAGCTTTAGCGCGCTTCAAGGGTTGCGGCAGACGAAGCTGTTGAACGCATCGACGCTGCCGCTGCCGCTGTAGCGCGCGATCTGAGGCCAGGCGCAGATCGGTCGCTCACGACCGGGAAAGCTGGTGCCGGTGGCGCGCAGGTGGTCGGGCGCCACGCCTTTTTCCACCCAGTCGTGGATCGCGGTGACGGGGTCGAAGATGTCCAGCGAGCGCCCGCCGTCCGAATGCGCCATGCCCGGCACGTTGAACAGGCGCACGAAGCTGCGCGTGGCTTCCACCCCGCCCTGGGCCTGCACCAGGGCGCGGTACCAGCGGTTGACGCCGCTGGGGTTCACCAGGTAGTCCGACAGGCCCATGTAGACGATCTGCTTGCCCTGGCGCGCCTTGAAGCCGGCATAGTCGGTCGAATTCGTGGCGCTGAAGCTGGCCGAGGCCAGCATGCTGGCGGGGTCCTTGTCGAAGTTGAACTTCAGGTAGTCGAAACCTGGGGCGGGCGGCGTCATGAACACCATGCGGATCGATTCGTTGGTGTACTTGCGCGAATTGGGCACCGGCCCCGTGGCGGTGCCGATCTGGTCGGAGCGCCATTCCGGCTCGCCGATGCCGGTGTCCCACGGGGCGCCGGGGTACAGCAGCGTGCCCGCCGAGTTGCGCGGCCCGGCCATCACGCGGGTGAAGGCGTCCACCTGCTGGGCGCTCAGGCAGCTGGCGTCCTTGGCGCCGGTGCATTGCAGCTCGGCCACGTCGTACTGGCAGGCCGGGTAATCCTCGATCAGCCCGTCGGCCGCGCCGTCCAGCGCGTCGCAGCGGCGCAGCACGCCGGCGGCGATCAGCTTGAGGTCGTCGTCGGAAAACGACCGGCTGAGGATGGGCTGGCCGCTGGCGTTGCGCGGGGCGATGGCGGTGAAGGCCTGCAGCATCTGCATCGAGCTCACCTGGGCCAGGTGCTGCTCCAGGATGGGCGCGCCCGAGACGATGCCGTCGAAGTGCGCCGGAAAGCGCTGGGCCATCATCATCCCCTGGCGGCCGCCGCCCGAGGAGCCGATGTAGTACGACCAGCGCGGCCCCTGGCCGTAGAAGCGCGCGATCACCGTCTTGGACAGCAGCGTCACCTTGTCCATGGCCTGGTAGCCCCAGTCCAGCCGCGCCTGCGGGTCGGCACCGAAGCTGGCGTCGCGGGTGCTGGTGCCGGTGTGGCCCATGTCGCTGGACACCACCGCGGCGCCTTGTGCCAGTGCCGGCGTGACGCCTGCGCGCAGCGTGCCATAGGCGGGGCGCAGCACGCCGTCCACGCCACCGCCGCCCTGGAAGTGGAAGCGGCCGTTCCACTGCAGCGGCAGCCGCAGCTCGAAGCCCACGCTGTAGCGCACGCCGTTGACGCCGGTGCGCGGCTCGATCTCACCCTGCAGCAGGCAGTGCGCCGGCAGCGCCACGCCCTCGGCCGAGGCGGCGCCGGCCTCCACCCGCAGCGCCTGCAGCATCACCGTGTTCGGCAGCACCAGCTGCCGCAGCGCGGTGCAGTCCGGCGCCAGGGCGGCGGCCATGGCGTCATCGTCGCCGCCGCAGGCGGTCAACAGGGTGAAGACGGCCAGCAGCGCGGGCGCTGCCCGGCGGGGCGGGGGTGAAAACTGCATGGACCTTGCTCCTGTGTTGTCGTACTTGTCGGTCGCCGGGCGGTACCCGGTGCGCGCAATGTAGGGAGCGGTGCATGCCGCGAACACCGGTCCGCGGATATAGCTGGCTTGCCGGCCGCGCATACCGCGCGTGCTTGGCGGCAGCGAGC
>NZ_CAXFDV010000459.1:0-3598 GCF_964001545.1 uncultured Aquincola sp. | reverse complement strand
CCCTTGACGGCCTGCAGTGGCGCATAGCCGTCCAGCGGCACGATCTTCTTGGTCCAGGCGTAGTTGTAGACGTTGGGGCCGTCGAAATCGAGCACGCAGGGCAGCTTCTTGGCCAGCGCGGCGGCGTTCACCTGGTCGCTGTAGCTGCCCTCGGGCAGGGCCACCAGATCGACCTTGATGTCCTTGTTGGCCTCGTTGAAGGCCTTGATGGAGGCGGCGTAGGCATTACGCTCCGGGCCGGGGCCGGCATGCACCCACATGCTGACGGTGGTTTGCGCCTGGGCGGCACCGGCGGCGGCCAGGGCGGCGGCAACGGCGGCCAGGCGGAAGCCGCGGGCGGCGGGGCGTTGAGGGGTGGCGGGGCGCATCGGGCTCATGCTGTCTCCAGGAACTCGGGGAAGAAGGGTCAACGTCGTTGCGCCGGGGATGTCAGGCCCCGGCGCGTTCAGGGGATGCCGGGCGAGGTCAGAACCAGGTTTCGACCTGCACGCCGTAGCCCACACCGTGGCGCTTGTCGCTGAAGGCGTCAACCGCGGTGGCGCAGTCGCGGCCGGTGCAGGCCACCGAGCCGGCGGCGGCGGCGGCATCGTTCCACTTGGCGTAGGTGGCGTAGAAGCGGATCGACGGGCGGGCCCAGACGCTCTTGCCCATCGAGAACTGCGTGCCCAGTGTCACCTTGGCCAGCTTGCGCGCATCCTGGCCGGCCACGTTGACCTGCTGGTAGCCCACTTCGGACACCAGGCTCCACACGTTGTTGATGTGGTAGGCCGGCCGTGCACCCAGCCAGAAGTCCTTTTGCACCGGGGTGCCGGCCTGGTCGAGGTGGCGGTAGCCGGCGGTGACGGTGGCGGTGTAGGGCAGGTTCTTGGGCTCGATCGCCCAGTGGTTGAACAGCAGCCACTCGTCGCGTTCGACCGGCAGCGCGGCGATGCCGAAGCCCTTGAGCGCGGCCGCGTTCTTGGCGTACTGGAAGCCCAGGTCATGGAAGCCGCCCAGACCCAGGAAGTCGGTCTGGCGGTGGGTGACGGTGAAGCCGAAACCGTCCTTGCCCTTGTTGCTTCTGGTTTTGCGTTCCTGCACCAGCACGGTGGTGGGCACGCCGTTGATGTTGAGGGTCTCCCAGTGCTGGTCGAGGTAGGTCGAGCTGCCGCCGCGGTTGCCGTTGATGATGATGTTGGCGCCCAGCGTGACCTTGCCGCCCGGGTTGGTCTTGATCTCTTCCAGACGCAGGTCGTGCGAGGTGGCGGTGCGCGAGCCGCCGTCGATGATCTGCGGGTTGTAGGCGGTGTTGGTCTTGTCGATGCCGTAGCCCGCGAAATCGCCGGCGCGCAGGTAGGCGTAGGCGAACTTGCCGAACGGGGTCTTGACGCCGTCGATGCCGAAGCCCGGGGCCGCAGCCGGTTCCCAGTAGGTGTAGTCCAGCATGTGGATGTCGGGGTTCTTGTAGAACCGCTTGCCCGCCCACAGCGTGGCGCCCTTCAGCGCCGACCAGCCGGTGGAGGCGCCGATGTCCACGGCCTCCACATACGCCTCGCGGAAGGCGGGGGTGGTCTGCTCCCAGTTCGCCATCTGCTGCGTGCCGTAGGCGGTGGTGAACTTGGTCTTGAAGGTGGTGCCGTCCACCTGACCCAGCGTGGCGCCGAACGACAGGGCGGCGTAGGTGTCGCACTCGTTGCCGAGGCGGAACCAGACGATGGAGCCGGGCATGCGGAAGCAGACTTCCTTGCCGTTCTGGCTGCTGGAGCCGGCGCCGGTGCGCAGGTAGCCGGTGAAGTCGACCTGCGCCGCCGAAGCGGGGAAGGCGAGGCTGACGGCGGCCGCGGTGGCAGCCAGGGCAAAAATCACTTGTCTCATAGGTGATGACTCTGTCATTTGCATGCCGCGGCGGGCATGGGGCGCGGTAGGTGGAGTGCCTTGCGGGCTTGCCAAAGCGGTTTGGACTGTATTCAAAGCGTTTTGGCAGCGCTTTGGCGTTTACCCCGAGCGTGCAACACGTCACACGGTGTAAAGTTTCCAAAGCGCTTCGGCCTCTTGCGCAAACTCCAAAAACGATTTTTATGACACCGCGTTCGGCGGTGCCAACGCTTGCATGCTCACTCTCGACAACCAGTCCACGCTCGCGCTCACGCACGTGCGCAGCGCGCTGTCGCGCCGCCTCGGCGCTGCGGCGCGCGGGCGCGCGTGGGAAGCCTTCTCGAGCCGGCTCGACCGGCACTTCCCGCGGCTGTTCGGTGAACTGGCCGGCCTTTACGGTCAGCGGCCCGACTTCGTGCCCTTCCTGGACGAACTGCTGTTCACTGCCTGGCAGGGCTGGCAGTCACGCCCTGCCGACCTGCGCGCGCAAGATGCGCAGCGCGAGGCCGACACCGACTGGTTCCAGCGCGAAACCATGCTGGGCGGCGTCTGCTACGTGGACCTGTTCTGCGGCAACCTGAGGGGCGTGATCGACCACATCCCGTACTTCCAGGAACTGGGGCTGACCTACCTGCACCTGATGCCGCCCTTCAAGTGCCCGCCCGAGCACAACGACGGCGGCTATGCGGTCAGCAGCTACCGTGAGGTGAACCCGGCGCTGGGCACCATCGAAGACCTGCGCGCGCTGGCCGTGGCGCTGCGCAAGGCCGGCATCAGCCTGGTGCTGGACTTCATCTTCAACCACACCGCCGACGACCATGAATGGGCGCAGGCCGCGGTGCAGGGCGACCCGGCGCGGCGCGACTTCTACTACCTGTTCGACGACCGCAGCCAGCCCGACGCGTACGAGCAGACGGTGCGCGAGATCTTCCCCGACGAGCACCCCGGCGCCTTCAGCCAGCTGCCCGACGGCCGCTGGGTGTGGACCACCTTCCACAGCTACCAGTGGGACCTGAACTACGGCAACCCGGCCGTGTTCACCGCCATGGCCGGCGAGATGCTGGCCATCGCCAACCTGGGCGCCGACATCCTGCGCATGGACGCGGTGGCCTTCATCTGGAAGCGGCTGGGCACCCTTTGCGAGAACCTGCCCGAGGCGCATGCGCTGATCCGCGCCTTCAATGCGCTGTGCCGCATCGCCGCGCCGGGGCTGCTGTTCAAGAGCGAAGCCATCGTGCACCCCGACGACGTGATGAAGTACATCTCGCCCGAGGAATGCCAGCTCTCGTACAACCCGCTGCAGATGGCGCTGCTGTGGAACACCCTGGCCACGCGCGAAGTGAACCTGCTGCAGCAGGCGCTGCAGGAGCGGCACACGCTGCCCGCCGGCACCGCCTGGGTGAACTACGTGCGCAGCCACGACGACATCGGCTGGACCTTCGCCGACGAAGACGCCATCCGCTTCGGCATCAACGGCTTCGACCACCGGCAGTTCCTCAACCGCTTCTACGTCAACCGTTTCCCCGGCAGCTTCGCGCGCGGCGTGCCCTTCCAGGACAACCCGGCCACCGGCGACTGCCGCATCAGCGGCACCTGCGCCTCACTGGTGGGGCTGGAGCAGGGCGACCCGCTGGCGGTGCAGCGTGTGCTGCTGCTGCACAGCGTGGCGCTGAGCACCGGCGGCATTCCGCTGATCTACCTGGGCGACGAGGTGGGCACGCCCAACGACCACCGTTACCTCGAT
>NZ_CAXFDV010000458.1:0-2715 GCF_964001545.1 uncultured Aquincola sp. | reverse complement strand
TGCCCGCCGGTGGACGCGTCGGCCGCACCGGTGGTGGTGATGGACCAGGCGCTGTGGCCGGCCGACGTGCTGCGCAGTGCCGAAGCCGCCGCCCGGCAGCCGGCGGACCCGGCCCAGTGGCAGCGCGCGCAGTCCACCCGCCAGGGCGCGGAGCAGGCGCTGGCCGCGCTGCAGCGGCGCGACGTGAAGCTGCAGCGCAATGCCTTCTGCGACGCCGCGGGCACCGACGAAGCCCGCCAGGCCGAAGTGCGCGCCGCCGCCCGTGGCGATGCAGGCGCGGCCTACCGCATCGCGCGCCGCTACCGCGACGCCCAGGCCCAGCAGCCCGATGCGATGAACCGCTACGAAGCCTGGCTGCAGTACGCCGCCGCGCTGGGCCAGGAAACCGCCAGCTATGAGCTGGCGCTGCACTACCGCCGCACCGGCCAGCCGATCTACGCCGCGGTGTACGAGGCGCGTGCGGTGGAAGGCGGCTTCATCGTGCCAGTGGCGCTGGACAACGTGCGCAAGTAAGGCGCTTCAATCAGCGCCAGCGGCCGCCGCGCCGCCCAGCACCCGCTGCAGGAATTCGGCGATGCGCAGCTCCAGGTAAGGCCGCTGCGTGGCCGAGCGCACGCCGTGCCGCTCGCCGGGCAGCAGCAGCAGTTCATAAGGCACGCGCCGGCGCGCCAGGTCTTCCATCAGCGCGGTGCTGTGGCGCAGCAGCACGTTCTCGTCGTTCATGCCGTGGATCAGCAGCAGCGGGCCTTGCACCTGGCCTTCGCCGCGCGCCACGCTGCTGGCCGCATAGCCCTCGGCATTGGCCTGCGCGAAGGTGGGCAGCGGCTGCGGCGTGCCCATGTAGCGCTCGGTGTAGGGCGCGTCGTAGTCTTCCCAGTTCACCACCGGCGCACCGGCCACGCCGGCCTTGAACAGGTCGGGCCGCTGCTGCAGGCAGCGCAGCGTCATGTAGCCGCCGTAGCTCCAGCCGCAGGCGGCGATGCGCTGGCGGTCGGCGCGCGGCAGCCGGGGCAGCAGCTGTTCCAGCGCCGCGGCCTGGTCGTCCACCTCGGCATGGCCCAGGCGGCCGTACACCGGCTGCTCGAAGGCAATGCCGCGTCCGGCGGCGCCGCGGTTGTCGACCTTGATGACGTAAAAGCCCCGCTGCACCAGGAACTGCACCCGCAGGTCCACCGTCATCGCCCACGACTGGCGCACCGCCTGCAGGTGCGGGCCGCCATAGACCAGCAGCACCACCGGGCGCAGGCCGGGCAGTTCGGCATCGGGCTCGTACACCGCGGCATGCAGCGGCGTGTGGCCGTCGGCCGACAGCAGCTCGTGCAGCACCGGCGGGCGCAGGCCGGGCAGCCAGGCGGGCACGGGATCGGCCGGGAAGCGGTGCTCGGGCGTACCGGCCGGCGTGGCGGTGTTGCCTGCCGGTTCCAGCACCAGCGCAGGCGCCTGCGCCATCGACTCGAAGCTGTGCAGCCAGTGCCGGCCATCGGGCGCCAGCGTGGCGCCGTGCACGCCTTCGGCCTGCGTCAGCTGCCGGCAGGCCCAGCCGTTGGCGGGCGCGGCATGGAACACATGGTGCTGCCGCGCATCGGCCCCGGTGGCGCCGAAGTGCAGGCCGCCGCTGTCGCCGTCCAGCCCGATCAGGCCATCGATGTGGCCCACCGCATCGCCGCCGCCATCGCACACACCGCCGATGTCGCACTGCCAGCGGCCCTGTGCGTCGTACAGCCCGATGCGGCCGATGCCGGTGTTTTCATGGATCAGGAAGAAGCTGCCGTCGGCGCGGCGCAGCGGCGGCGCGATGGCGTTGATCCAGGGCGTCTGCGTCAGCGTCAGCAGATCGGTGGCGGTGCCGCTGGCGGTGTCCAGAAGCAGCAGCTGCAGCCGCGTCTGGTCGCGCGACAGGCGGGTGAGCAGCAGGCCGCCCGCGCCCCAGTCGGCCAGGCCGCGGAAGTAGGGCCAGGCCGCGTCCGCGGCCAGCAAGCTGCGGCGGGCGGCGGCCGGGCTGCCGACGTCCATCCACTCGATGCTGAACAGCGCCACCGCCTGCCCGGGGCGGGCGTAGCGGGTGGGCTCGATGCGGGTCTGGGCGCCATTGCCCACGTCGATGCACTGGACCTGCGACGTGTCGAAACGCGCCCAGGCCAGCTGCCGGCCCTGCTCCAGGTGCACGAAGGCGGGGCCGTTGAACACCTCCTCGCGCGTCATCGCATCGGGGATGCCGTTGAGCAGCGTGTCGCTGCCGTCCTCGGTCAGCCGCTGCGGCGCGCCGAAGCCGTCGGCCGTCAGCGGCACGCGCCACAGGTCGCCGCCGGCGCTGTAGGTGATGGCATGGCCACCGGCCAGCGCGGTGGCGACGGCGGCTTCGATGTACTGCGCATGGATGTGCAGCACCGGCGCGGCCTTGGGGTCATCGGGCACCAGCACCAGCCGCTGGCCCAGCGCGCACCACAGCCGCGTGGTGCCGGGCAGCCAGCGTGCATGGGTGATGCCGTCGAAGCGCTGCCGGGCGCGTTCGCGGGCCAGTTCTTCAGCCAGCGTCATGGGCTGCGGCGCCAGCGATTCGGGGGCCAGGCGCCGCGTGGTCTGGCCGCTGTCGCGGTCGAAGACGAAGAGGGCCAGCGTGTCGGGCCCGCCGTGGCGCTGCAGGTACGCGATGCGGCGGCCATCGCCGCTGAACATCGGGCTCTGGATGGCGGCGGCGGCCGGCGAGCTGACCGG
>NZ_CAXFDV010000457.1:0-15450 GCF_964001545.1 uncultured Aquincola sp. | reverse complement strand
GCCATTCCGGCCGCGGGCATGAGCGTCAAGGGCCAGTTCGAGCATCCGCTGGTGGTGCGCGCCAAGCTGGAAATCGCGGCCGCCTGCCATGCCCACGGCAAGACGCCTTCGCACTGCGTGGTCACCGAGTTCAAGCATCCTTCGGCCCTGCAGGAAGCGGCCACCAAGGCCTGCCGGCAGTTCGGCTACACCCGCATGTGGAGCATCCACCCGGCGCAGATCAAGCCCATCGTCGATGCCTTCACGCCCACCACCGCCGAGGTGGACACGGCCATCGACATCATCACCGCGGCGCAGGCCGCGCAGTGGGCGCCCATCCGCCACAACGACACCCTGCACGACCGCGCCAGCTTCCGCTACTTCTGGCACGTGCTGGAACGGGCGCACCGCACCTCCTACGCCGGCGGGCCGCAGCTGCCAGCGCAGATCCGCGCGGCCTTCTTCCACTGACGGACGGCCATGGCCGCTGACCGCGTGCTGGTGCTGAGGACCTTCGACGCACCGCGGGAGCTGCGTACGCGCCGCACCCTGCTGCGCCAATGGAAGGACAGCGACCTGCCCGCCTGGTGCGCGATGAATGCCGATGCGCAGGTGCGCCGCTTCTTTCCGGCACCCCTCGGCTTCGAGCAGGCGGTGCAGGAGGCCGGCCGCATGCGCGCCGCCATCACGCAGCGCGGCTGGGGCATGTGGGCGCTGGAGCTGCCCGGCCAGCTGCCGTTTGCCGGCACCGTGGGCCTGCACGTCACCACGATCGATGCGCCCTTCGTGCCTACGGTCGAGCTGGGCTGGCGGCTGTGCCGCGAGGCCTGGGGCCGGGGCCTGGCCACCGAAGCGGCGCAGGCCGCCGCGCAGTTCGCGTTCGAGCATCTGCAGCTGGACGAACTGACCGCCTACACCGCCGAAGAGAACCTGCCCTCGCAGGCCGTGATGCAGCGCCTGGGCATGCAGCACGATGCGGCCGACGATTTCGACCACCCGCTGATCGCGGCCGGCCAGCCGCTGCGCCGCCACCGGCTCTTCCGACTGCGCCGCGCCGCAACATGAGCTCACCGGGCGGCTGCACCACCAGCGCGACAATGCCGGCCGCCGTACCGATTCCCTCCGGAGATCCCTTGATGACCTTTCGCTTTTCCCACCTGGCCGCTTCGCTGATCTGCGCGGCGCTGGTGGCGCCCGCCTTTGCCCAGCAGCCGGCCAAGCCCGCTGCCAAGCCGGCCGCCAAGGCCGCCCCTGCCAAGAAGCCCGTGGCCAAGAAGGCAGCACCGCCTCCGCCGCCGGTGGAAGCGCCGCTGCCCGACGCACCGCCCGAGCAGCTGGCCGCCGCCGAGCGCACCTACTTCGGCAGCTACGCCTGCGAGTTCGACCAGACGCTGTCGATCGCGATGAACCCCAAGGCGCCCGGCTACGTGGACGTCGACTTCAAGAAGCAGGTCTACGTGATGAAGCCGGTGCTCTCCAGCACCGGCGCGCTGCGCCTGGAAGACGTCAAGGGCCGCGCGCTGATGATCCAGATCGCCAACAAGTCCATGCTGATGGACGTCAAGGCGGGCCAGCGACTGGTCGATGACTGCATGCACGAGCGCCAGCGCACCGCGCGCCTGGAGATGCAGGCCAACCCGCCGACCTCGTCGCTGGGCATCGACCCGGCCAAGGCCGCCGCCGTGGCCGCGCAGTCGGCCGCCAGCGCCGCCCAGGCTGCCGCCGTCGCTGCTTCGGCTGCCGACCAGGCCGCCCGCGCTGCCAGCGTGGCCGCCACCGCCGCCTCGGCCGCCGCGCCGCGCTGAACGGCGCTCGGCCGGCGTGTTCAGCACGCCGGCTGTCGCACAAACATCGTCCGCGCGCTTCCGTCGGAATGGTTCGGTACGTACAATGCATACATACCGAATCTTTCCAACCCACCCGCCATGGAAGCCACCGTCGCCGAACGCGGACAGATCACCCTCCCCAAGGCCGTGCGCGATGCACTGGGCCTGGTCAAGGGCAGCGTGCTCAAGGTCGAGCTCGACGGTGGCCGCATCGTCCTGCGCAAGGACGTGAGCGAGGCGCTGCGCAAGGTGCGCGGCAAGTTCAAGCTGGTGGACGGCCTGTCGAGCACCGACGAGGCGCTGCGCGCCATCCGCGGGCGCGCGCCCAGCGACCCGGTCGATCAATGATCGCGATCGACTCTTCCGTCCTCATCGATGTGCTGATCGGCGACGAACGCTACGCCGATGCCTCCGAGGCCTGCGTGGCCGAGGCCCTGGCCGCCGACGACGTGGTGGTGTCCGATGCCGTGGTGGCCGAAGTGCAGGCCATGCTCGACACCTCGGTCAGCCTGATGGACACGCTGGCCACGCTGGGCATTCGCCACCTGCCGGGCAGCGAACAGGCCGCCATGCGCGCCGGCCACATGAACCGGCGCTTCCGCGCCCGAGGCGGCAAGCGCGAACGCGTGGTTGCCGACTTTCTCATCGGGGCCCATGCCTTGCTTCAGTGCAACGGCCTGATCACCCGCGACGACGGCTTTTTCCGCGAGTATTTCAAGGGTCTCAAGCTCATCGTGCCCAAGGCCTGAGCCCTGCAGTGAACCCCATCCGCACGAGCCCCATGGAGCCAGACCACATGCTGCAAGCCTATCGCCAACATGCCGCCGAACGCGCCGCGCTCGGCATTCCGCCGCTGCCGCTCGACGCCAAGCAGGTGGCCGAGCTGATCGAGCTGATCAAGAACCCGCCGGCCGGCGAAGACGCCTTCCTGCTGGACCTGCTGACGCACCGCGTGCCCCCGGGCGTGGACGACGCCGCCAAGGTCAAGGCCAGCTTCCTGGCCGCCGTGGCGCATGGCGACATCAGCGTGCCGCTGGTCTCCAAGGCCAAGGCCACCGAGCTGCTGGGCACCATGGTGGGCGGCTACAACGTGCATCCGCTGATCGAGCTGCTGGACGCCGAACCCGAGGTGGCCGCCGTGGCCGCCGAAGGTCTGAAGAAGACGCTGCTGATGTTCGACTTCTTCAACGACGTGGCCGACAAGGCCAAGGCCGGCAACGCCAAGGCCAAGGAAGTGATGCAGAGCTGGGCCGACGCCGAGTGGTTCACCAGCCGCCCCGAGGTCGAGAAGAAGATCACCGTCACCGTGTTCAAGGTGCCCGGTGAAACCAACACCGACGACCTGTCGCCCGCGCCCGACGCCTGGAGCCGCCCGGACATTCCGCTGCACTACCTGGCGATGCTGAAGAACACCCGCCCCGACGCGGCCTTCAAGCCCGAGGAAGACGGCAAGCGCGGCCCGATGCAGTTCATCGAGGACCTGAAGAAGAAGGGCAACCTCGTGGCCTACGTGGGCGACGTGGTGGGCACCGGCTCCAGCCGCAAGAGCGCCACCAACAGCGTGATCTGGGCCACCGGCCAGGACATCCCCTTCGTGCCGAACAAGCGCTTCGGCGGCGTCACGCTGGGTGGCAAGATCGCCCCGATCTTCTTCAACACGCAGGAAGACTCCGGCTCGCTGCCCATTGAGGTGGACGTGAGCAAGCTGGAGATGGGCGACGTCATCGACGTGCTGCCCTACGACGGCAAGCTGGTCAAGAACGGCGAGACCGTGGCCGAGTTCAAGCTCAAGAGCGACGTGCTGTTCGACGAGGTGCGTGCTGGCGGCCGCATCAACCTGATCATCGGCCGCTCGCTGACCGGCAAGGCGCGTGAGTTCCTGGGCCTGCCGGCTTCCACGCTGTTCCGCCTGCCCCAGTCCCCGGCCGAAACCAAGGCCGGCTTCACGCTGGCGCAGAAGATGGTGGGCCGCGCCGTCGGCCTGCCGGAAGGCCAGGGCGTGCGCCCCGGCACCTACTGCGAGCCGAAGATGACCACCGTGGGCAGCCAGGACACCACCGGCCCGATGACCCGCGACGAGCTGAAGGACCTGGCCTGCCTGGGCTTCTCGGCCGACCTGGTGATGCAGAGCTTCTGCCACACCGCCGCCTATCCCAAGCCGGTGGACGTGAAGACCCACCGCGAGCTGCCTGCCTTCATCAGCAACCGCGGCGGCGTGGCCCTGCGCCCGGGCGACGGCGTGATCCACAGCTGGCTGAACCGCCTGCTGCTGCCCGACACCGTGGGCACCGGCGGCGACTCGCACACCCGCTTCCCGATCGGCATCAGCTTCCCGGCCGGCTCGGGCCTGGTGGCCTTCGGCGCGGCCACCGGCGTGATGCCGCTGGACATGCCCGAATCGGTGCTGGTGCGCTTCAAGGGCGAGATGCAGCCCGGCGTCACGCTGCGTGACCTGGTACATGCGATTCCGCTGTACGCCATCAAGGCCGGTCTGCTGACCGTGGCCAAGGCCGGCAAGAAGAACATCTTCTCGGGTCGCATCCTGGAAATCGAAGGTCTGCCCGACCTGAAGGTGGAACAGGCCTTCGAGCTGAGCGACGCCTCGGCCGAGCGCTCGGCCGCCGGCTGCACCATCAAGCTCAACCCCGAGCCGATCAAGGAGTACCTCACCAGCAACGTGGTGCTGATGAAGAACATGATCGCCGACGGCTACGCCGACGCCAAGACGCTGCAGCGCCGCATCGAGAAGGTGGAAGCCTGGCTGGCCAAGCCCGAGCTGCTGGAAGCCGACAAGGACGCCGAGTACGCCGCCGTGATCGAGATCGATCTGGCCGACATCCAGGAGCCCATCGTCTGCTGCCCCAACGACCCGGACGACGCGAAGTTCCTGTCCGAAGTGGCCGGCACCAAGATCGACGAAGCCTTCATCGGCTCGTGCATGACCAACATCGGCCACTTCCGTGCCGCGGCCAAGCTGCTGGGCGGCCAGCGCGACATCCCGGTCAAGCTGTGGGTGGCACCGCCCACCAAGATGGACCAGAGCGAGCTGATCAAGGAAGGCCACTACGCCGCCTTCGGCACCGCCGGTGCGCGCACCGAGATGCCGGGCTGCAGCCTGTGCATGGGCAACCAGGCGCAGGTGCGTGAAGGCGCAACCGTGATCTCCACCTCCACCCGCAACTTCCCCAACCGCCTGGGCAAGAACACCAACGTGTTCCTGGGCTCGGCCGAGCTGGCCGCCATCGCCTCGCGCCTGGGCCGCCTGCCGACCAAGGAGGAGTACCTGAAGGAGATGGGCGTGATCGACGCCGACAAGGCCAGCGTCTACCGCTACATGAACTTCGACCAGATCGAGGAGTACGCCGACGCTGCCAAGGGCGTGACCGCCTGATCCAGGCACGCCCCCGGCAAAAGGCCCGCATCGTGCGGGCCTTTTTTCATGGTGCGGGGGACTGGCGCCGCCGCATCCTCAGCTGGCGTTGTGGCCGTAGCACGCCTTGAGCTTGCCGTAGTCGTAGTAATGGCTGCCGGCGGCGTAGCGGGCGCCGTCGCAATCGGCCTTGAAGTCGGTTTCCTTCTCGTTGTAGAGCATCTTCACCAGCAGGGTGCCCTTGGCGTCACGCACCACGTCCCATTGCATGTTGGCCGCCATCGGCGACACGTATTCGCCCCGCCAGGGGTTGTTGTCGTAGCTGTACATCGTGGCCAGGGGCTGCTGCTGCAGCACGTTCTTCAGGCCCATGCGCGAGGCAAACGGCACCACGATCTCGGCGTGCGCGAAGCGCAGCTTGGCCACGTGGCCGAGGTCGCCGCGGGCGATGGCGTCCACCTCATTGAAGAAGTCGTCCTCCAGGATCTGCGCCATGCGCCAGGTGACGTCACCCTTTTCCTGGATGCTCGGGCCCATCTTGTAGAAGTCGGACGCATCCTGCATGTAGGCGAAGTAGCGGGCCTGCTCCTGCGGCATGTACACGGTGAAGTCGACCGCGGCTTCGGCCTTCATCGCCGGGGCGATGGCGTACAGCTCATAGATCAAGGAGCCGCCGCTGGACAGATCGGTGATGCCCGTCTTGCCGTCACCGGTGAGGGTGCTGGTGAACTTGCCGTCGTCACTGGCGAAGGTCATGCTGCCGGTGTTGTAGAAGCTGTAGGTGCCGGCCGCGATCTTGTCGACGAAGGCTTTGGTGAACAGCCTCTCCAGCACCACCCGGCCCGCCGCCTGCGCTGCGGCATCGGCCTGGATGGCCGCCTGCTTGGCAGCCAGGTCAGGATCGCTCAGCCACTTCTGGAAGGCCTGGCTGTCCTGGTAGGTGGTGTACAGCGGATTGGCCGTGTTCGTGACCGCGTCGGTCTTGGCCACCAGCTTGTGGAAATACAGCAGGAAGCGGTTGGTGCCGGCGGGCTGGGCGACGGCGGAGCCGCCTTCCGGGTACGGCGAGGGCGCAGGCGGATAGGTCACCAGCGGGGCCAGCGCCGACTGGCTGGCCAGCATCGATCTGACGAAGAAGGCGCCACTGTCCACCGCCCGGTCCACGCCCGAGGTCACCACCACGATCTGGCGCGGCGCCGTGCTGGCCGCGCTGGCCGCAGCCTGGAACAGCGCAGACTGCCGGCTCAGCAGGCGCTGCGCCAGTTGCGTGTGTTCGGTGATGCCCAGCTGCGTTTCATTGCCGTAGCCGGGCGTGCTGATGCCGCTGACGCCGTAGCCCAGCAGGAAGTTGGCCTTCATGATCTTCAGCACGTCGGGGCCCAGCTGCGCCCCCAGCGGGGTCAGTGCGCCATCGTCCTGGGCCTTCTTCCACATGTTGTAGACGGCCAGGTCGTACTTGAGGCTGGACAGCCCGCGCGAGCCGTGGCGCGCGAGCAGCTCGGTGTACACCGCGGCAAAGCCGCTGGGCGGCGCCTCGTACGTGGCCGCGTCCTGCTGCGGCGCGTAGGGCGTTTTGGTCTGGTAGAAGGCCTGCGGTGTGCCGGCATCGTCGGAATCCGCGCAAGCGCAGACCCCACACAACCCCCCCGCCAGCACGGCCGCCGTCGCCACCCTGGAACTGTTCATCGCATAAGTCAGCATGGACTGATCACCTTTATCAATCACTGCGACATTACGCAGCTGCGGTGACAGTGCCGTGACGACCCGCCGCTGGCCGGCGCAAGCTGGACGACTACAACTCCGGCGCGATCTGCTCCGCGTAGTCGTACAGCGCGCCCAGGATGTCCTGGCCGCGCTCGTCGGCGGTTTCGCCCAGGGTGTCGATCTGCTCGAAGAAGGCAGTGAGCGACAGCGCACCGCCCGCGCCGTGGTGCAGGCGGGCCACGCAGTGCTGCTGCCAGCGGGCCTGCTCGGCCTCGTCCAGCGTGTGCGGGAAGTTGCGGGCGCGGAAGCGGAAGAACAGCTCTTCCAGCCGCTCGTCGGCAAAGGCCGGGCGCTTGCCCGCCATCGCGTCGGGCGACAGGCCGCGCAGCCGCTGCAGCGTGCGCCGGTCTTCGTTGCCGATGAAGCCGCCGTACAGGTCTTCGTCGACGTCGGGCGCCTCGGCCGGCGGCGCACGCTCGAACACCTCGGCCCACACGCCGGCCAATGCGCCCACGCCGCCTGCGGCCACCTCGGCATGGCGGAGGGCCTGGTCCAGGTCCAGGTTCCAGCGCTGGAGCACCGCGGGGGTCAGCGTCTTCAGGTTGCCCACCACCACGGGGCTCTTGTTCAGGTGGATGGTCTTGACCGGCAGCCGCGTCACGCCTTCGGGCAGGTCTTCGCTGCGGGTGAACATGCGCTCGCGGATGGTGGCGGCATTGAGCTGGAACAGCTCGCCCGGGTGCTGCGCCAGGTCCCAGACGATCAGCTCGTTCTTGTTCTTGGGGTGCGGCGCCAGCGGCCACACCAGCGCCATGCAGCCGCGCTCGGGGCCGTACATGCCGCTCAGGTGCAGCAAAGGCCGGCCCTGGCGCTGGGCGCTTTCGATCTCGGCGATCACCGCATCCTTGCGGCGCAGCTTGAGGCAGAAGTCCCACAGCCGCGGCTGGCGCTGGCGCAGCAGCCGCGCCAGCGCCACGGTGGCCCGCACGTCGGACAGCGCATCGTGCGCGGCCTCGTGCGCCAAGCCGTTGGCGGCGGTCAGGTGCTCCAGCTTGAAGGAGGCTCGGCCGTCGGGGTGCGTGGGCCATTCGATGCCTTCGGGCCGCAGCGCCCAGCAGGCGCGCACCACGTCCAGCAGGTCCCAGCGGCCGCAGCCGTTCTGCCATTCACGGCCGTAGGGGTCGATCAGGTTGCGCCAGAACAGGTGGCGCGTCACCTCGTCGTCGAAGCGGATGGAGTTGTAGCCCACGCCGATGGTGTCTGGCCGCGCCAGCTGCTGCTCGATGGCGTCGGCGAACGCATGCTCGGGCAGGCCACGCTCCAGGCAGGTCTGCGGCAGGATGCCGGTGAGCAGGCAGCTCTCGGGGCTGGGCAGGTAGTCGGGCGCCGGCGCGCAGTACAGCATCACCGGGTCGTCGATCTCGTTGAGCTCGTCGTCGGTGCGCACACCGGCGAACTGCGAAGGCCGATCGCGCCGCGGCGAAATGCCGAAGGTTTCGTAGTCGTGCCAGAAGAAGCTCATCGTGCGCCCTCCCCGGCTTGCAGCACCGCTTCCACCGCCAGCGCCACCGCGGCCAGGCGCGCATCGTCGCCGTGCACCGACGCCAGCATCAGCCCCACCGGCAGCTCATCGGGCGCCTGGCAAGGCAGGCTGAAGGCACAGCCATCGAGATAGTTGATGGCGAAGGTATTGCGCAGCAGCAGGCCGTTGGCCTTGAAGAAGGCCTCGTCAGACGCTTGCAGCTCGGCGATGGGCGGCGCCACCATCGGCACCGTGGGGCACAGCAGCGCATCGAAGCCCTGGAACTGAGCCTCCACCCGCGCGATCCAGCCGCGGCGCCGGTCGTGCAGGCCGATGTAGTCGGCCGCGCTCACTGCCTCGCCCAGCGCGATGCGGGCGGCCACGCGCGGGTCGAACTCGGCGCGGCGCTGGGCCAGGCGCTGGCGGTGCACCGCAAAGGCCTCCACCGACGAGAAGCCGCCCGGCGCATTCAGCGTGCTGATCTCGGCCAGCTCGGTCAGCGGCAGCGGCACGATCTGCGCGCCCGCGGCCGACAGGCGGCTGAGGCTGCGCTCGAGGGCGCGGGCCACGGTGGCGTCCAGCTGGTCCAGCACCAAGGTTTGCGGCAGCGCCAGGCGCAGGCCCGCCGCGGGCCGGCGGCGCACGGCCAAGGGGGTGTCGGCGATGGCGGCATCCACCGTCAGGCAGTCGTCCACGCAGCGGGCCATCGCGCACACCGTGTCCAGCGTGCGCGAGAGTTCAAACGCACCGATGCGCGGCACCCGCGCCTGCGTGTTCTTGAAGCCGACCAGGCCGTTGAGCGCCGCCGGAATGCGGATGCTGCCGCCGGTGTCCGAGCCCAGGCCCGCCACCGACAGCCCCAGCGCCACCGACACCGCCGCGCCCGATGACGAGCCGCCCGGGATGCGCGGCACGCTGGCATCGGCCGCATTGGCCGGCGTGCCGTGGTGGGGGTTGATGCCCACGCCCGAGAACGCGAACTCGGTCATGTTGGTCTTGCCCACCAGCGCCGCGCCTTGGGTGCGCAGCCGCGCCACCACCGGCGCATCGGCCGCGGCCGGCGCGTCGTCGCGGCAGGCGATGGAGCCGGCCAGCGTGGGTTCGCCCGCCACGTCGTAAAGATCCTTGATGCTGACCGGCAGGCCCGCCAGCGGCGGCAGCTGCACACCGGCCTTCAGCGCCGCATCGGCATGGCGGGCGGCGGCCAGCGCGGCATCGGCATACAGGCGGGTGAACACATGTCGCGCGGCGGGGGCGGCGGCGCCTTCCAGCGCCTGGGCCACCAAGGCTTCATGGGTCAACGTGCCGCGGGCGATCTGTGCGCGCAGCGTGGCGATGCGCGGCAGCGCAGCTTGTTCGGTCGTCATGGCGGGCAGTTTGCCGCACATCACGCCCCCTCATGCAGCCGCAGGAAGCTGGCAAAGCGCGGCACCCCCTGGGCGGTGAGGCCGCGGTAGCGGAAGGTGACCCAGCTGCCCGGCGGCGGCGGCGCCTCGCGCTGCGCATCGGTGAAGCCGGTGCCGATGTCAAACACCACGCCTGCTTCGGTGCGCACCCGCAGCGCACCCAGCCGGCCGGCATGGCGGCCACGGCCGGGCAGGTGGCCGATGACCTCGGCCTCGGCGTCCTGCTGGGGCTTGAGCTTGAGCAGCACGTCGCCGCGGCCAGTGGCGTAAGGCGCATCGGCCCGGTGCAGCGCCAGGCCTTCGCCGCCGGTGGACACCACCTGCTGCAGCCGATGCATCAGCGCCACGCGGTCGGCCACCGGGCTGTGCGCCACGGCCACCAGCTGCGGATGGCCGGCGGCGGCCACCAGGCGCGCGATGGCCTGCGCCCGCTCGCTGAACGGGCCTGGCGCGCCGGGCAGCTCGAACACCATGTAGCGCAGCGCCTGCCACTCGGCCGCATCGGGCCGCTCGCGCCGCACCGCGGCCGAGGCGGCGTCGAAGCGGCCGCGCCCCATCCACAGCTCGCCATCCAGCGGCGTGGCGGGCAGGTGGGCCAGAAAGTCGGCCGGCGCCGCCGCCACGCAGGCGCAGGACTTGCCCGTCCCACTGGGCGCGCACGCCGTCGTACTTTTCGCTCACCAGGTAGCCCGCGGGGTCGTCGTCGGGCCCGAACTCGCGGGCCAGCAGCCAGCCACGTGATGCCGACGCCCGCGCGATGCGCGGCAGCGGGATGAAGGAAACGAGCGTGGCCGCCACCAAGCGGCGACGGGTCCTGCTTGGAACATGCGGCATGGCGTGAGCCCTCCTGCCCTGGCTTTCGGCCGCCAAGGGCCGCAGCGCAAGAGAACTATTGCGCGCCAGCACAACCTTTGACCTGCTCAGTCGGCACAATCGATCGGTCATCCAACGCGGAGTCAGTACATGCCGAAAGCCCACGCCTTCTCCAAGACGGTCAAGACCTTCACCACCGCCTCTGGCAAGACGGGCCAGTTCTTTTCGCTGCCGCACCTGGCCAGGACCCACCCCAACGTCAACCGGCTGCCGGTGTCGATGCGCATCGTGCTGGAGTCGGTGCTGCGCAACTGCGACGGCCAGAAGGTGACGCCCGAGCACGTGCAGCAGTTGGCCAACTGGCAGCCGGTGGCCGAGCGCACCGACGAGATCCCCTTCGTGGTGGCGCGCGTGGTGCTGCAGGACTTCACCGGCGTGCCGCTGCTGGCCGACCTGGCCGCGATGCGCTCGGTGGCCGCCAGCCTGGGCAAGAATCCCAAGGCCATCGAGCCGCTGGTGCCGGTGGACCTGGTGGTCGACCACTCCATCATGGTGGACTACTACGGCACCAAGAAGGCGCTGGACCTGAACATGAAGCTGGAGTTCCAGCGCAACCAGGAGCGCTACCAGTTCATGAAGTGGGGCATGCAGGCCTTCGACACCTTTGGTGTCGTGCCCCCGGGCTTCGGCATCGTGCACCAGGTGAACCTGGAATACCTGGCGCGCGGCGTGCACAAGACGCGTGAGGGTGTGTATTACCCCGACAGCCTCGTGGGCACCGACAGCCACACCACGATGATCAACGGCATCGGCGTGGTGGGCTGGGGCGTGGGCGGCATCGAGGCCGAGGCCGGCATGCTGGGCCAGCCGGTGTACTTCCTGACGCCCGACGTGGTGGGCTTCGAGATGACCGGATCGCTGCGCGAAGGCGTGACCGCCACCGACCTGGTGCTGACGGTGACCGAGCTGCTGCGCAAGGAAAAGGTGGTGGGCAAGTTCGTCGAGTTCTTCGGCCCCGGCGTGGCCACGCTGCCGCTGCCCGACCGCGCCACCATCGGCAACATGGCGCCCGAGTACGGCGCCACGATGGGCTTTTTCCCGGTGGACGACAAGACCATCGACTACTTCCGCGGCACCGGCCGCACCAAGGCCGAGATCGAGGCCTTCGAGGCCTACTTCCGCGCCCAGGGCATGTATGGCGTGCCGGGCGCGGCCGGCGCCTCCAAGGAGCTGGCCGACATCCAGTACAGCAAGGTGGTAACGCTGGACCTGGGCACGGTGGCGCCCAGCCTGGCCGGCCCCAAGCGGCCGCAGGACCGCATCGAGATCACCCACCTGGCCGAGCAGTTCAAGACGCTGTACAGCCAGCCGGTGTCAGCCAACGGCTTCAACCAGCCGGCCGAGAAGCTGGACCAGGTGTTCAAGACCGAAAGCGGCCTGGAAGTGCGCAACGGCGACGTGCTGATCGCGGCCATCACCTCCTGCACCAACACCAGCAACCCCAGCGTGCTGCTGGCCGCCGGCCTGCTGGCCAAGAAGGCGGTGGAAGCGGGGCTGAAGGTCAAGCCGCACATCAAGACCTCGCTGGCCCCCGGCTCGCGCGTGGTCACCGAGTACCTGGAGCGGGCCGGCCTGCTGCCCTACCTGGAAAAGCTCAACTTCAACCTGGCGGGCTACGGCTGCACCACCTGCATCGGCAATGCCGGCGACCTGACGGCCGAGCTGAACGAGGTGATCTGGCGCAACGACCTGGTGTGCGCGGCCGTGCTCTCGGGCAACCGCAACTTCGAGGCGCGCATCCACCCCAACCTGAAGGCCAACTTCCTGGCCAGCCCGCCGCTGGTGGTGGCCTACGCGATTGCCGGCAACGTGCGCCGCGACCTGATGACCGAGCCGGTGGGCTACGGCAAGAAGGGCCAGCCGGTGTACCTGGGCGACATCTGGCCCAGCAGCGACGAGATCGCCGCGCTGATGAAGTACGCGATGAACGCCAAGGTGTTCAAGGCCAACTACGAGAAGGTGAAGACCGAGCCCGGCCAGCTGTGGGGCAAGATCAAGGGCACCACCGGCCAGGTGTACGACTGGCCCGCCTCCACCTACATCGCCGAGCCGCCGTTCTTCCAGGGCTTCCAGATGCAGCCGCCGGCCGAGGGTGAAGTGGGCGTCCAGGGCGCGCGCATCATGGCGCTGTTCGGCGACTCGATCACCACCGACCACATCTCGCCGGCCGGCTCGATCAAGGAGACCTCGCCTGCCGGCCAGTGGCTGAAGGAGAACGGCGTGCTCAAGGCCGACTTCAACAGCTACGGCTCACGCCGCGGCAACCACGACGTGATGATGCGCGGCACCTTTGCCAATGTGCGCATCAAGAACCTGATGATTCCGCCCGGCGAAGACGGCTCGCGCGAAGAAGGCGGCGTGACGCTGTACCAGCCCGGCGGCGAGAAGATGTTCATCTACGACGCCGCGATGAAGTACATCGCCGCGGGCGTGCCCACCGTGATCTTCGCGGGCGAAGAATATGGCACCGGCTCCAGCCGCGACTGGGCGGCCAAGGGCACGCAGCTGCTGGGCATCAAGGCCGTGGTGGCGCGCAGCTTCGAGCGCATCCACCGCAGCAACCTGGTGGGCATGGGCGTGCTGCCGCTGCAGTTCAAGGCCGGTGATTCCTGGGAATCGCTGGGCCTGAAGGGCGACGAGCAGATCGACGTGCGGATTGCCGGCGCGCTGCGGCCGCAGGCCGACGCCACGCTGGTGATCACCCGCGCCGACGGCAGCACGCAGGAGGTGACGGTGGTGCTGCGCATCGACACGCCAATCGAGGTGGACTACTACCAGCACGGCGGCATCCTGCCCTTCGTGCTGCGCCAACTGCTGGCTGCATGAATTGATAGTAATGATTTGATCTGCCATTTCCGCCGATTCATCGGCGGTGGCAGATCCATGATGGCGGCACCTTGGGAAAGGGCCCGCCATGCAGATCAGCCTGTCCATCTACCGCCGCAACACCGGCTGGTTTCCACCGCTGCCGGCGGCGCTCGACAGCCCCCAGACGCTGGTGCTGGTGTTCGGCGACAGTGCCTTCGTCGATGAGCCGGCGCCCTTCCTGGAGCTGGCCGATCGCTTCGCGCAGGCGGTGCATGCGGGCTGCTCGTCCGGGCCGGTGCCCGGCGCCTGCGGCTGGCGCACCGGCGCGCTCACCGCGGCCATCATCCGTTTCGAGGACACGCACCTGCACGGCGCCGCGGTGGAGGTGCGCCAGCGCCGCGACAGCGGTCTGATGGGTGCCGCGCTGGCGGCCCAGCTGCCGGCCGTGCCCATGTGGCGCCAGGGCCGCCAGGCCGCCACCGCTGCGCTGGACCGTCAAGGGCCGCTGCGGCTGGCGCTGCTGCTGTCCGATGGCCAGGGGGTGGACGGCGAAGCCCTGCTGCGTGGCCTGCGCGGCGGCTTGCCGCTGGCGGCACGCATCACCGGTGGCCTGGCTGGCGACCGCGGCGCCACCGGGCCGGCCTGGGTGTACGGCTGCGACGGCCGACTGCCGGCGCCCGGCCGCGCCTGCGTGGTGGGCCTGTACGGCCCGCGCCTGCATGTGGGCCAGGGCCATGCGGCCGGTTGGCAGCCGATGGGCATGGCGCACCTCATCACCCGCGCGCACGGGTCGGTGGTGTATGAGCTGGACGGCCGGCCCGCACTGGACGTTTACCGCAGCCACCTGGGCCCGGCGGCAGGCCGACTGCCCGCAGCGGCGCTGCTGCACCCGCTGGCCCTGACCGTGGCGGACGGCCACGCGCCCACCATCCGCAGCGTGCTCACCGTGGACGAACACCGCGGCGCGCTGCTGCTGGCCACCAGCCTGGCCGAAGGCAGCCGGGTGCAGGTGATGCAGCGGCAAGCGGCCGACTTGGTGGCCAGCACCCGCGAGGCGGCCGAACGGGCGGTGCAAGCCCTGCCCCCGGGCGCACGCCATCTGCTGCTGTCGGTCGGCTGCCTGGACCAGCTGGCCATGCCAAGCGCCGAGGGCGCCATGGCCGACGCCCCGCCCGCGATGCCCTGGCCGCTGAGCCTGAGCCGCGACGCGCTACCGGCGGTGGGCTTTCATTCGCTGGGTGAACTGGCGGCCGGCGCGGCACCCGGCGAGGTGCAGCTGCACCACCAGACGCAGGCCTTCACCGCGCTGGCAGAAGCCTGATAGGGGCCTGACAGGGGTTCAGACCCGGCCGCCCCAGTCGGCTGCGTCGAAGCCCACCGTCACTGCACCATCGGCCCACTCCACCACCGGGCGCTTGATCACGCTGGGCTGGGCCTGCATCAGCGCGGCGGCGCCGGCTTCGTCGGCCGCGGCGGCCTGGGTGGCTTCGTCCAGCTTGCGCCAGGTGGTGCCCTTGCGGTTGAGCAGCGTCTGCCAGCCGGCGGCGGCCAGCCAGCGCTGCAAGCCGGCCTGAGGCACGCCCGCCTTCTTGAAGTCGTGGAACTGGTAGGCCACGCCCCGGCCATCGAGCCAGGCGCGCGCCTTCTTCACCGTGTCGCAGTTGGGAATGCCGTAGAGCGTGATCGTCATGAGGGTTTGCTGTCGTTGCCCGTGTCGCACATCGGGTCGGTGTTGGGCCCGGCGTCGCGCACCTGCGCGTCCGGTCCGCTGCCGGTGACGGAGACCTGCCACCAGAAGCAACCCCAGGCATCGTAGCGGTACGACCACACCTCGCCGCCCTGGCGCCCGCCCGAGCGCTTTTCGGCCGGGCGGCCGAACTCGCGCAGCAACTGGTCCACCGGCATGCCGGGCTGGATGCCCTGCTGCAGGCGCGCTTCGGTCAGCACCTGCTGCCAGCCGCG
>NZ_CAXFDV010000456.1:0-10656 GCF_964001545.1 uncultured Aquincola sp. | reverse complement strand
GCGCATCGCGGTGGCGGGGCTGGGCACCGACACCGGCGGCTCCACCCGCGTGCCGGCGGCCTTGTGCGGCATCGCCGGCCTGCGGCCTTCGGTGGGCAACGGCGGGGCCGAGCGCCGGTACCACGACGAGAACGCAGTGGTGCCCATCAGCCACACGCGCGACACCGTCGGCCCGATGGGCCGCGGCGTGGCCGACCTGGCCTGGCTGGATGCCGCCATCACCGGCACCACGGTGCCCGCCGCGGCCTCGCTGGCCGGGCTGCGCCTGGGCATCCCGGCCAGCTTCTGGGCGGGGCTGGACAGCAGCCTGGCGCCGGTGGTGCAGGCCGCGCGCGCCAGGCTGCAGGCGGCAGGCGTGGTGCTGGTGGACGTGGACCTGCCGGGCCTGGCGGACCTGAACAACCAGGTGTCGTTCCAGATCGCGCTGCACGAACCCATCGCCGACCTGCCGGCCTGGCTGGCGGCCAATGGCGCGGCCAACATCAGCCTGGCCGACGTGGCCGCGGGCGTGGCCAGCCCCGACGTGAAGGGCGCCTTCGGTGCCATCCTGGCCGATGCCTTCGGCGCGGCCTATGCCGACGCCATCAACGTCTACCGGCCGCGCATGCAGGCCGTGTATGCCGCCTGCTTTGCCAACCACCGCATCGAGGCCCTGCTGTTCCCGACGACCCTGCTGCCGGCCACCACCATCGATGCGGTCAACGGCTCGTCCACCGTGTCGGTCAACGGCGGGCCGGCGGCCGACACTTTCGGCACCTACATCCGCAACACCGACCCGGGCAGCAATGCGGGGCTGCCCGGTCTGTCGCTGCCTGCCGGGCTAACGGCAGAAGGCCTGCCGGTGGGGCTGGAGCTGGACGGCCCGGTGGGCAGCGACCGCCGGCTGATCGCCATCGGCCTGGCGATGGAAGCGCTGCTGGGGCCGGTCGCTGCGCCGCCGCTGTGACCGGCCCTGGGCGGCCTACGCGCGCCGTTGCCGCCAGGCCAGCAGGGCCACGCCCAGGCCCAGCAGCGCGGCGGTCGAGGGCTCGGGCACCGGCGCAGCGACCCGCCAGTCGATGCCGGTGGCCGACGCCACGCCAAAGCCATCAACGGCCTGGCCCTGGGCATTGGTCACGCGGCTGATGCCGTCCCAGCGCAGCGTGTGCAGGAAGCTGGCCGTCGCGCCGCCGACGCGGGGAAAGCCGTAGCTGGGATCGTCCGGCGACAGGCCGGGCGCATCGACGTTGGCCTCGGTGCGCACCGACAGCTCGGTCTGGAAGTACACCGAGTGGCCGAAGACGATCGGCACCTCCAGCGTCAAGGTGGTGGGCACGTCAGCACTGCGCTGTTCGCCCGGCGCGGTCACCATGGCCTGCGCCGTGAAGCGATGGCTGAGCAGCTGCCCGCCCACGGTGGCATCGAAGAAATACGTCTGCGACGTGAGGATGGCCTGGAAGCCTTCGCGCGGCGCCCCGGTGGCCGGGCTGTAGTCCCAGGCATGCAGGTCGCCGTCGAGCTTCAGGCGCACCGTCATCACCCCGGCGGTGTTGGCCAGGCCGGGCGCGGTCAGCAGCATGGTGTCGCCGAACACGGCCGTGGCCGCCGCGTTGCTGCCGGCCGTGGTGTAGCCCGGGCTGAGCGGGTTGGCCGTGGAGGCCGAAGCCTGCGCCAGCACGCCCAGCGCGCCGTAGCGGGCATAGGCCGTGGCGCCGGCACTGTTCAGCGCACCGGTGGCCGGGTCCAGCACTTCGTCCTGCGCGAACAGGCGCGCGTTGGGCGAGCTGTCGGTGGTCTGTTGCGGCGCATAGGCGCAACCGGCGCTGCTGCTGTTGCCGGAAGAGGCGGCGCAACCGACCAGCACGCTCAGCCCCGAGGCAGCGCCGTGTGCCAGCGGCGCGGTGGCGGCCAGAGCGGCGGCCATCAGGGCACAGGTCATCCACTTCATGCGCGCGATGCTAGTAGGCGCCTGATCCTTCGTCTTCTTGCAAACGTGGGGGCTGGTGGCGGCACGCAGGCGCGCTGATTGCACCGGCATGCGGCAACAACAGGGCGCGGGGGTGGAGACGATGAGCGGAGCTTTCTGGGGCGGCATGCTGGCCATGCTGGTGGTGGTGCAGCTGCTGGTCATCTGGTCGATCCGGCGCCACCGCGACCCTTCGCTCAAGATCGAGTGCGACCATCCGATCGACGCCTTGATGCCCAGCCTCTCGGGCCTGACGCTGGGTTCGGCCCTGGCCGGCAACCGCTGGACGGTGCATGAGAACGGCGCCTTCTTCGACGTGCTGATCGACCGCATCGGCCAGGCCACGCGGAGCGTGCACTTCGAGACCTTCTTGTGGAAGGACGGTCAGCTGGGCCGCCGCCTGGCCGGTGCGCTGTGCGAGCGCGCGCGGGCCGGCGTGAAGGTGCGGGTGCTGCTGGACGCGCAAGGCAGCAAGGGCGCCGGCCGCGACGTGGTGGCGCAGATGCGCGAGGCCGGCTGCCAGGTGTGCTTCTTCCACAAGCGGGCGCTGCGCAACATCGGCGTGCTCAACGACCGCGACCACCGCAAGCTCGTGGTGCTGGACGGTCGCGAGGCCTTCGTCGGCGGCCACTGCATCGTGGACGACTGGCTGGGCGATGCCGAAGACGGTCAGCACTTTGCCGACGTGAGTCTGCAGCTGCACGGGCCCATCGTGCACAGCATCCAGGCCGCCTTCAGCGAAAACTGGGCGGGCGAAACCGGCGAGCTGTTTGTGGGCGACGCCACGTTCCCGCCGCTGGAGCCGGCGGGCGATGCCACGATGCATGCGGTGTTCGCCAAGCCCGAGAACTCGGCGCCCACGGTCAAGATCCTGCACCACACCGTCATCTGCCTGGCGCAGCGGCGGCTGTGGATCCAGAACCCCTACTTCATCCCTGAGCCCGAGGCGATCGACGCGATGGGCGCCGCTGTGAAGCGCGGCGTGGACGTGCGGGTGCTCATGCCTTCGACCAGCGGCTCGGACAACCCGATGGTGCAGCATGCCGGCCACCGCAACTTCGAGAAGCTGCTGCGCTGCGGCGTGCGGCTGTTCGAGTACCCGCACACGCTGCTGCACCAGAAGATCGTGACCGTGGACGGCGTGTGGTGCGCCATTGGGTCCAGCAACTTCGACGACCGCAGTTTCGAGATCAACGACGAGATCAGCCTGTCGATCAGCGACGCGGCGCTGGCCACGCGGCTGGACGCCATCTTCGAGAAGTACGCCGCCCGCGCCACCGAGATCGAGCTGGATGCCTGGGTGCGCCGCGGCACCTGGCACAAGCTCAAGGACAACGCCTTTTACCTGCTCAACGAAGTGCTGTAGCGCCGCCGATGGCCGATCAGGCCGGCCACGCCCAGGGCCAGCAGCCAGGCGGTGGCGGGTTCGGGCACGGCGGTGGCCAGGTAGTTGTAGCCGCTGGCGCCGGTGGTGTTGAGGCCCGCGATGGAAGGCGTGAGGTGGAAGTGGGCCGAGTTGTAGAAGTCGGCTTCGCCCGACGACAGCGTGGGGCTGTTGGACGTGCTGTAGGCCCAGGCCGTCAGCTGGCCCGACAGGCGCAGCGTGTCGCCTACGAAGGTGTTGATGCTGACGGTGAAGCTGCCCGGTGCGTTGCTGCGGCTGTCCCAGTTGAGCGGTGCCGCATAGGTGCCGCGGTCGACGTCGCTGAGCCTGGCGCCCGCCGTGGCATACCCGCCCTGCGACGACGTCGTGCCGGCAATGGTGAAGACGACGCTGTAGGTCACCGGCGTCAGCAGGCTGAGGCCTGCGCCGGTGACCAGGATGTGGTCGACGAAGCTGCCATCGACCTGGGCGCTGGCATAGCCGTCGTTCACCACTTCGTTGGCGGCGTTGTAGGCGTACGGAAAGCTGGTCGACGCATAGGCCTTGAGCACACCCACGCTGCCGATGAACTTGGCATTGGCCACGCCGGGGCCGGCCGATGCGCTGACCGCCAGCGGATTGGGTTGCAGCGCCAGCGGGTCGTCCTGGCGCAGCACGCTGGCCGGGTTCATCTGGTAGGCGGGCACCGGCGCGATGCGTGAACTGGCTTCGGCCGTGACGGTGCCGAAGACGTTGTAGCTTTGCGCATGGGCAGCGCCGGCGCCGCACAGGGCGGCCAGCAGGGTGAGGGCATGGGTGGGCAGCAGCCTCATCGAGGTCTCCGGAGTCAGGCCCCCATTAGGCGCACGATCGCGCGCTTCGCATATCCCGCAGATCGCATCATTCAGCGCGCCGCGGCGGTCGCCAGGGTGGCCAGCAGATGATCGATGGCATAAGGCTTGCGCAGCACCACCAGCCCGGCATCGGGCGCCTGCTGCGTGAAGCCGGTGGCCAGCACCGTGGGCAGCTGGGGCCGGTGTTCGCGCACCCAGTGCGCCAGGTCCAGGCCGTTGAGGCGGCCGGGCATCACCACGTCGGTGAACAGCACGTCGAACGGTGCATCGCCTTGCAGCAGCGCCTGCGCCTGATCGGCGTTGTCGCACAGCTGCACCTGGTGGCCGGCGGCCTGCAGCGCCGGCACCACCACCGACGCGGCCAGCGCGTCGTCTTCCACCATCAGCACCCGCAGCGGCCGCGTGGGCACGGCCTGTGGCGCGGCCGCGGCGCCGCTGGCGCCTTCGGGCCCGGGCAGCGCCGCCGGCACCGTATCGGCCGGCTGCGCGGCCACGGGCAGCAGCATCGTCACCTCGGTGCCCTGGCCGGGCTGGCTGCGCAGCCGCAGCGCGCCGCCCGAATGGCGCGCGAAGGCTTGCACCTGCGCCAGCCCCAGGCCGCTGCCGGCGCCCACCGGCTTGGTGGTGAAGTAGGGCTCCACCGCCTTGGCCAGCGTGGCCGCGTCCATGCCCTGGCCAGTGTCGGCCACCGACAGGCGCAGGTAGCGCCCGGGCGGCAGGCCCGACAGGTCCTCGGCTTCAGCTTCTCGGCCGGCGATGGTCACGGTGCCGCCCTCGGGCATCGCGTCACGGGCGTTGAAGATCAGGTTCAGCAGCGCCAGGTCCAGCTGCGTCGGGTCCACCATCATCGCGGGCAGGCCGGGGGCGATGCGGGCGCTCAAGGCGATGCGGCCTTGCAGCGTCTTCTTGATCAGCTCTTCGCTTTGCAGCAGCCAGTCGTTCACCGCCACCGGCCGCGGCGCCAGCGTGGCGGCGCGGCCGAAGGCCAGCATCTGCCGCACCAGGCCGGCGGCCTTGGCGCTGGCGCCCACCGCGGCCTGCAGCGCCCGCCGGTGCGGGCCTTCGGGCACCACGCGCAAGGCCAGCTGCACGGCGGTGGTGATGGTCTGCAGCAGGTTGTTGAAATCGTGCGCCAGGCCGCCGGTCAGGCGGCCGATGGCCTCGTGCTTCTGCGATTCCAGCAGCTGGGCCTGGGCCTGCCGCGCTTCTTCCACGGCGGCGGTCACCCGCGCCTGCAGCTGCTGCTGGGCCTGCTGCGCATGCAGGCCGGCCCGGCGCAGCGCGGCGCCCACGGCATCGGCTTCGCTCACGCCGGTGGCCAGCTCGGGCGGCACCTGGTCGGCGCCCAGCTGCAGCGCCGCATCGCGCAGCTGGAACATCGGCGTGCTGATGCGCCGCGCCGCCAGCAGCGCCAGCGCCAGGCCCACCAGCAGCAGCACGGCCGAAGCGCCCAGGGCCTGCAGCGTCAGCCGGTTGGCGGCCTGGGCCAGCGTGCTCATCGGCAAGGCGATCACCACCGCCCAGCCGTGGCGGTTGGGCGGACTCAGGTAGCTGAGCGAGGCCACGCCGTCCAGCGTCACCGTCTGCGCAAAGCCATGCTCACCGGCCGCGGCCCGGCGCGCCAGCTCGCCGGTGGGCCTGGCGCCCAGCCACTTGGCCGGGTCGCGGCTGCGCGCGGCCACCATCTGCCGCTGGTCCATCACCGCCACCACGCTGCCTTCGGGGTAGGGCAGGCGTTCCACCAGCGTCTGCAACACGCGGGCGGTGAAGGCCACGCCCACGTTGTGGCGCGGCGGCTGCTGGCCGTCGGGCACGAACACGCCCACCACCGGCTCGTTGCTCAAGGGGCCCCGCAGCACGAAGCGCACGTCCGACTCATGGCTCAGCAGCTGGCGGCCGGGGTTCAGGCGGGGCACGCCTTGGGCGGCAAACGGCACCCGGGTGTTGAGCAGCTGGCGGTCGGGCGTGTTCACCAGGGCCCAGCTGTCGGTCTGGCGCACGGCCGCCGAGGCCTCGGCATGGAAGACGGCGTAGCGGCCTTCGGCCAGCGCCTGCGATGCACTGAGCGTGCGGGCCATCACCTCGCGCCGCTCGATCTCGCGTTCGACCTCGGCGTTCAGCCGCTCGGCCAGCTGCTGCACCTGCTGGCGCGCCGCATCTTCGCCGCGCAGGTAGGTGCTGCGCGCCAGCAGGCCAAAGGCAGCCGCTGCGGGCAGCCACACCGACAGGACGATCAGCAACAGGCGGGAACGGATGCTCACAGGCGCGCAACAGGAGCTCGGGACGCGCGGCAGTGTCGCCGCGTTTGGCGGCTCGTGGCGCACGATTTTGCTGATATCAACGCCCATAGATGAGGCCTGTTTGCCATCGCTGGCGCGGCCTGATCGTGTCGCTCATCGCACCGGTACCAACGGTTGCACTTGCGGCCCGAGCTTAGGGGTGCACCCTGAGGCGCAGCCCCCTGCGCGACGTGATATTGACTGGCTGCCCGGGATGAGCCCGTGCAGCAAAGTTGCATAGACAAGCAGGAGACAACAACATGCCAGGAGCTTTTTTCCAACCCCGCCACGTGGCCGCCGCCGCTGCCTTGGCGCTGTGCGGGCTGCAGGCGCTGCCGGCGCATGCCGCCACCTCCATCCTCTTCATCGGCAACAGCTTCACCTACGGTGCGCTGGCCTCGGTGCAGAACTGGGGCACCAACACCGTGACCGACCTCAACGGCACCAACATCGGCGGCGTGCCGGCGCTGTTCAAGGCCTTCACGCTGCAATCGGGGCTGGACTACAACGTGAGCCTGGAGACCGAGCCGGGCAGCAACCTCGACTTCCACTACAACAACCGGCTGTCGTTGATCGACAAGCCGTGGGACAAGGTGGTGATGCACGGCCAGAGCAACCTGGACTTCGCGGCGCCCAACAACCCGGCCAAGATCTCCACCTACACCGGCATCCTGGGCAACGTGTTCCAGGCCCGCAATCCCAATGTCGACATCAGCCTCACGGCCACCTGGTCGCGTGCCGACCTGACCTTCAGCAACGCCACCAGCCCCTGGTACGGCAAGCCGATCACGCAGATGGGCATCGACGTGCAGGCCGGCTATGAGTTCGCGGCGGCGCAGAACCCCACCATCGTCAACCGCGTGAACCCGGTCGGCCTGGCATGGAACCGGGCCATCAACCTGGGCATTGCCGACAGCAACCCGTACGACGGCATCGACACCGGCAAGATCAACCTCTGGGCCAGCGACAACTACCACGCCAGCAACTACGGCTACTACCTGCATGCGCTGGTCGACTTCGGGATGATCACCGGCATCGACCCGCGCAGCCTGGGCGGCACCGAATACGCGGCGCTGCAGCTGGGCATGACCGCCAGCGAAGCGGTGGCGCTGCAAGGCGTGGCCTGGGACACCATCCAGGCAGTGCCCGAGCCTTCCACCTGGCTGATGCTGGCCCTGGGCGGCGGCGTGCTGGGCCTGTTGGCACGGCGGCGCTCTTCGCGCGAATCGGTGCCGGCCTGAGGCCCGTGCGCCACTAGAAGGCGCCGCGCTGCACCAGCGCGTGCAGCAGCACCGCCACCATCAGCGCCAGCACGGCGCTGATGGCCTGCCAGAAGCGCACCGGATGGCGCTGCACCAGCGGCGGCAGGCGCTGGCGGTGGAACTCCGGCCCCGGCGATTGCAGGTCGTGCAGCAGCTCGGACAGGGCCTGCTGCCGGCGCGCCGGCTGCGGCTGCAGCGCCTTGTGCAGCACCGCATCCAGCCAGGCCGGCAACTCAGGCCGGTGGTGACGCAGCGGCGTGTAGCGCAGGCGGCGCAGGCCGGTGGCATCGCGCAGCTGCGTCACCTGCAGGCCGTAAGGCAGCTGGCCGCTCAGCATCTGGTAGGCCAGCACCGCCACTGAAAACAGGTCGGACCGTGCGCTGGCCGGCTCACCCACGAAGGTCTCGGGCGCTGCGTACTGCAGCGTGCCCACCGGCCCGCCGGCTGCCGTGGCGGTGGGTCCGCATTCGGCCAGGCCGGCCACCTGCACGCTGCCGAAGTCGATGATCTTGACGGTGCCGCCGGCATCGATCATCACGTTCTCGGGCCGCAGGTCCTGGTGCAGCATCTCCAGCCGGTGAAAGGCCTGCAGCCCCTGGCCCAGCTGGGCCACGATGGCGCGCACCTCGGCCAGGCCGGGGCGCGGATGGTCGCGCATCCATTGCGCCAGCGTCTGGCCGGGCAGGTATTCCATTGCCAGGTACAGGTGGCTGCGCGGGCCGCTGTCGGGCGCCGGCCGCAGCACATGCGGGCTGTGAATGCGCCGGGCGATCCACTCTTCCAGCAGGAAGCGGTCGAGCAAGGCCGGCTCGGCCCGCGTGTCGGCCGACGGGAACTTCAGCGCCACCGGCAGGTCGTTGGTCGTGTCCTGCGCCAGATGCACCTGGCTGCGCGCACCGGTGTGCAGCGGGCGCACCAGCCGGTAGTGGTCCAGCCGCTGGCGCGGCGCCGGCTCGGGCGCGGGCGGCAGGGCCTGCATCGCGGCCTGTGCAGCGGCGGCATCGGCTTCGGGCAGGGCATCCACCCGCAGCAGCTGCACGGTGATGTCGTCGGAGCTGCCGGCGGCCCGCGCGCCGGTGGCCAGGTCGTGCGCGGCGGCGTCCAGGTCATGGCCGTGGCGAGCCAGCGCCGCGTGCACGGTGGTGGCGCTCAGGTGGGCATGCGCGCCATCGGTGGCCAGCAGGTACAGGTCGCCGGGCTGCAGCGGCCACTGGCGGTAGTCGATCTCCACCGCCGGACCGATGCCCAGCGCGCGGGCCAGGCAGGCCTGCCCGGGGCCCAGCTGCACGCGGTGGTCCTGCGTCAGCGGTTCCAGCGCGCGTTCATGCAGCTGGTAGATGCGTGCATCGCCCACGTGCAGCAGGTGCGCCTGCCGGCCCTTGAGCACCAGCGCGCTGAAGGTGCACACATGGCCGCGGTCCTTGTCGAAGCGGCCTTCGCCGCGCATCGTCTGCGCATGCAGCCACGAGTTGGTGGCCTGCAGCACCCGCTGGGCCGAGCGGCGCACCGACCAGCTCTCGGGCGTGCCGTAATAGTCGTCGAGAAAGCTGCGCACCGCCGCCGCGCTGGCCACATGGCCCACCGCGCTGGAGCCGATGCCATCGGCCAGCGCCACCGCCACGCCCTTGCTGGCGCGCAGCGCGGCGCCGGGCAGCATGGCGCCATGGAAGTCCTGGTTGACGGCGTGGCCCGGCCCGGCCAGCGAGTGCTGGCCCAGCGTCACCTGCAGCATCGGTGCTGCTTCAGGCCACCACGCGCTTGGGCGCGGTCTTGTAATGCGTGGCGTACAGCGTGGCGCCCACGAAGGTCAGGCCGCCCACCAGGTTGCCGATGACGGTGGGGATCTCGTTCCAGATCAGGTAGTCCATGAAGGTGAACTGGCCGCCCAGCAGCAGGCCCGACGGGAACAGGAACATGTTGACGATGGAATGCTCGAAGCCCATGTAGAAGAAGATGAGGATGGGCATCCACATGCCGATGACCTTGCCCGACACGCTGGTGGACATCATGGCCGCCACCACGCCGGTGGACACCATCCAGTTGCACATCACGCCGCGGATGAAGAGGGTGAGCATGCCGGCCGCGCCGTGGGCCGCATAGCCCAGCGTGCGGCCTTCGCCGATGTGGCCGATCTTCTGGCCCACCGCATTGGGCGCCTCCGAGAAGCCGTAGGTGAAGATGATGGCCATGAACAGGGCCACCGTGAGCGCCCCGGCGAAGTTGCCGAAGAACACCAGCGTCCAGTTGCGCAGCACGCCGGCCCAGGTGGCGCCGGGGCGCTTGTCCAGCACGGCCAGCGGCGCCAGCGTGAACACGCCGGTCAGCAGGTCGAAGCCCAGCAGGTACAGGATGCAAAAGCCCACCGGGAACAGCAGCGCGCCCACCAGCGCATTGCCGGTGTTCACCGTCACCGTCACCGCGAAGGCGGCTGCCAGTGCCAGGATGGCGCCGGCCATGTACGAGCGGATCAGCGTGTCGCGGGTGGACATCAGCAGCTTGGATTCACCGGCGTCGACCATCTTGGTGACGAATTCGGCAGGGGCGAGGTAGGCCATCGGACTTCCTTGTGGCGTGGGGCTGTGAAGCAGTTGCAGCGCAAAACGAAAACGGCGCCCGTCACCTGGCCGCTGCAGCAGGTGCAGGGCAGGCAACGGACGCCGTCATCCGTGGGGGCGAGCCGCCATTAGCTCGATGGGCCATGGCATGCACCTTCCATGCCATCACCGGGCGCACCCGGCTGGTGCCTGGCTTGTCTAGACGTGTGGCGCGGCAGGTGCCGGCCCGAAGGCGAAATCGGGCAGCGACAAGGTGGCCTCGGCCACGTCCAGCAGCCTGCGGTTCTGGTCCATCGAGGTCTTTTGCAGCGCGCGGAAGGCGGCCTCTTCGCTCATGCCCAGGCGCGACATCAGCACGCCCTTGGCGCGCTCGATCACCTTGCGCTCATGCAGGGTGT
>NZ_CAXFDV010000455.1:0-10272 GCF_964001545.1 uncultured Aquincola sp. | reverse complement strand
TGCATGCCATGCCGCGCCAAGGCGGCCTGAACGCCGGCCAGATGCTGTCGCAGCCGATGAAGGCGCTGCTGCTGCTGAACGTCGAACCCACGCTGGACGCCGCCGATGCGGCCGCCGCCCGTGCCGCGCTGGAAGGCTCGGGCCTGGTCGTGGCGCTGACGCCGTTCAAGGACGCACAGGTCGAGAACGCCGACGTGCTGCTGCCCATCGCCCCGTTCACCGAAACCTCGGGCACCTTCGTCAACGCCGAAGGCCGCGTGCAAAGTTTCCACGGCGTCACCAAGCCGCTGGGCGATGCCCGCCCGGCCTGGAAGGTGCTGCGGGTGCTGGGCAACCTGCTGGGCCTGGAAGGCTTCAACCACGAAACCTCGGAAGAGGTGCGTGCCGAAGCGCTGGGCGACCTGGCCACCGTAGCCTCGCGCCTGAACAACGAAGCCGCTGCGCTGGGTGTGGTGCAGGCTGCACCGCAAGGCGGCCTCGAGCGCCTGGCCGATGTGCCCATCTACAGCAGCGACGCCATCGTGCGCCGCGCCACCTCGCTGCAGCTGACGGCCGACGCCCGCCCGCCGGTCGCCAGCCTGCCGTCAGCCCTGTGGCAGACACTGGGCCTGCAGGCCGGTGACCTGGTGCGTGTGTCGCAAGGCAGCGCCAGTGCGCTGCTGCCGGCGGTGGAAGAACCCACCCTGGCCGCCAACACCGTGCGTGTGCCGGCCGGCCATGCCCACACCGCCACCCTCGGCGCCATGTTCGGCGCGCTGACCATCGAAAAAGCCTGACCATGCTGGACACCCTCCAACAAGCCGGCACCTCGCTGCTCGGCCCCACGCTCTGGCTGGTGGTCTGGAGCCTGATCAAGATCGTCGTGGTCGTGGCACCGCTGATGGGCTGCGTCGCCTACCTCACGCTGTGGGAGCGCAAGGCCATCGGCTGGACGCAGATCCGCCCGGGTCCCAACCGCGTGGGCCCGTTCGGCCTGCTCACGCCCATCGCCGACGCGGTCAAGCTGATCTTCAAGGAGATCATCCGCCCGACCGCGGCCAACAAGGGCCTGTTCTTCCTGGGTCCCATCATGACCATCATGCCGGCGCTGGCCGCCTGGGCGGTGGTGCCCTTCGGTCCTGACGTGGCGCTGGCCAACGTCAACGCCGGCCTGCTGTTCCTGATGGCCATCACCTCGCTCGAGGTGTACGGCGTGATCATCGCCGGCTGGGCCTCGAACTCGAAGTACGCCTTCCTGGGCGCACTGCGCGCCTCGGCCCAGATGGTGAGCTACGAGATCGCGATGGGCTTTTGCTTCGTCGTGGTGCTGATGGTCTCGGGCACGCTGAACATGAGCCAGATCGTCATGGGCCAGGGTAAGGGCATCTTCGCCGACCACGGCGTGGGCATCCTGTCCTGGAACTGGCTGCCGCTGCTGCCCATCTTCGTCGTCTACTTCATCTCGGGCCTGGCGGAAACCAACCGTCACCCGTTCGACGTGGTCGAAGGCGAATCGGAAATCGTGGCCGGCCACATGATCGAGTACTCGGGCATGTCGTTCGCGATGTTCTTCCTGGCCGAGTACGCCAACATGATCCTGGTCTCCACCCTGGCCGTGATCCTGTTCCTGGGCGGCTGGTTGAGCCCGTTCGGCTTCCTCGACTTCATCCCGGGCTGGATCTGGCTGGCGATCAAGGTCTTCGTGGTCGTCACGATGTTCCTGTGGGTGCGTGCCACGTTCCCGCGCTTCCGCTACGACCAGATCATGCGTCTGGGCTGGAAGATCTTCATTCCCGTCACCCTGGTGTGGCTGGTCGTCGTGGGCCTGTGGATCCAGTCGCCCTGGAACATCTGGTCCTAAGCCGCCCAACGCACGCACACAGAGGTCACCCCCATGTCTGCCGTCAAAGACTTCGTCTCCAGCTTCATGCTGCTGGAGCTGCTCAAGGGCCTGAAGCTCACGGGCCGCCACTTCTTCCAGAAGAAGATCACCATCCAGTTCCCGGAAGAAAAAACGCCGCTGTCGCCGCGCTTCCGCGGCCTGCACGCGCTGCGCCGCTACGAGAACGGCGAAGAACGCTGCATCGCCTGCAAGCTGTGCGAAGCGGTGTGCCCCGCGATGGCCATCACCATCGAGTCGGACGTGCGTGACGACGGCTCGCGCCGCACCACGCGCTACGACATCGACCTGACCAAGTGCATCTTCTGCGGCTTCTGCGAAGAAAGCTGCCCGGTCGATTCCATCGTCGAGACCCACATCCTCGAGTACCACGGCGAAAAGCGCGGCGACCTGTACTTCACCAAGGACATGCTGCTGGCCGTCGGTGACCGCTACGAGCGCGAGATTGCCGCCAACAAGGAGGCCGACGCGAAGTACCGCTGACCGCAGCGGCCACCCGCCAGGGTGGCTGCAGCTCGGCGCGTGCGCGCGTTCAACAAGATGAATACGACGACCGCTCTCTTCTACGTGTTCTCGGCGGTGCTGCTGGGTGCTTCGTTCCGTGTGATCACGGCGCGCAGCACGGTGCATGCGGCGCTGTTCCTGGTGCTGGCCTTCTTCAGCGCGTCCTGCGTGTGGATGATGCTCAAGGCCGAGTTCCTGGCCATCACCCTGGTGCTGGTGTACGTCGGCGCCGTGATGGTGCTGTTCCTCTTCGTGGTGATGATGCTGGACATCAACACCGACGCCTTCCGCCAGAACTTCTGGAAGCACTTCCCGGTGGCGGGCCTGATCGGCGCGGTGATCGCGCTGGAAATGGCCGCGGTGCTGTACCAGGGCTTCTATGTGCCTGAAGCGCCCGCGCTGAGTGCCGCCGCCATCGAGGCCGGCAACACCAAGATGCTGGGCATCGAGATGTACACCAAGTACCTGTATCCGCTGCAGATCGCCGCGGTGCTGCTGCTGGTGGCCATCGTCGCGGCCATCGCGCTGACGCTGCGCCGCCGCAAGGATTCGCGCGCCATGGACCCGTCGCTGCAGGTGCGTGTCAAGAAGGCCGACCGTGTGCGCCTGATCAAGATGAAACCGACCATCGAAGCGCCGTCCGCGGCCGCTGTGCAACCGGCCGTGCAACCTGAGGGGAAACAGTGATGCTGGGTCCCGTCTCCCTTGGCCATTACCTGTCGCTCGGCGCGGTGCTGTTCGCGCTGTCGGTGATCGGCATCTTCCTGAACCGCCGCAACCTGATCGTGCTGCTGATGGCGATCGAGCTGATGCTGCTGGCGGTGAACCTGAATTTCGTGGCCTTCTCGCACTACCTGCCCGCGGTGGCGGATCGCATGGCGGGCCAGGTCTTCGTGTTCTTCATCCTGACGGTGGCGGCGGCCGAGTCCGCCATCGGCCTGGCCATCCTGGTCGTGCTCTTCCGCAACCGTGCGTCGATCAATGTCGACGAACTCGATACCTTGAAGGGCTGATTGACCATGTCGGCAACCCTGTCCCAGAACATGCTCGTCGCGGTGCCGCTGGCACCGCTGGTCGGCTCCGTCATCGCCGGCTTCTTCGGCAAGGCGGTGGGCCGCCGCGGCGCGCATATCGCCACCATCCTCGGCGTGGCCATCGCCTTCGTGCTGTCGGCCATGGTGCTCAAGAGCGTCGTGGTCGATGGCGCACGCTTCAACGCCACCATCTATGAATGGATGACGCTCGGCGACCTGAAGATGGAAGTCGGCTTCCTCGTCGACGGCCTCACCGCGATGATGATGTGCGTGGTGACCTTCGTCTCGCTGATGGTGCACATCTACACCATCGGCTACATGGAGGAAGACCCGGGCTACCAGCGCTTCTTCTCGTACATCTCGCTGTTCACCTTCTCGATGCTCATGCTGGTGATGAGCAACAACTTCCTGCAGCTGTTCTTCGGCTGGGAAGCGGTGGGCCTGGTGTCGTACCTGCTGATCGGCTTCTGGTTCAAGAAGCCCACGGCCATCTTCGCCAATATGAAGGCCTTCCTGGTCAACCGGGTCGGCGACTTCGGCTTCATCCTGGGCATCGGCCTGCTGCTGGCCTACACCGGCACGCTGAACTACGGTGAAACCTTCGCCAAGACCGGCGAACTGGCCAAGCTCACGCTGCCCGGCACCGACTGGATGCTGATCACCGTGGCCTGCATCTGCCTGTTCATCGGCGCGATGGGCAAGAGCGCGCAGGTGCCGCTGCACGTGTGGCTGCCCGACTCGATGGAAGGCCCGACCCCGATCTCGGCGCTGATCCACGCGGCCACCATGGTGACCGCGGGCATCTTCATGGTCTCGCGCATGTCGCCGCTGTTCGAGCTGTCGGACACCGCGCTGTCCTTCGTGCTGGTCATCGGCTCGATCACCGCGCTGTTCATGGGCTTCCTGGGCATCATCCAGAACGACATCAAGCGCGTGGTGGCCTACTCCACGCTGAGCCAGCTGGGCTACATGACGGTGGCGCTGGGTGTGTCGGCCTACTCGGTGGCGGTGTTCCACCTGATGACGCACGCGTTCTTCAAGGCGCTGCTGTTCCTGGGTGCGGGCTCGGTCATCATCGGCATGCACCACGACCAGGACATCCGCAACATGGGCGGCCTGCGCAAGTACATGCCCATCACCTGGATCACGTCGCTGCTGGGTTCGCTGGCGCTGATCGGCACGCCGCTGTTCTCGGGCTTCTACTCGAAGGACAGCATCATCGAGGCGGTGCATGAGAGCCACCTGTGGGGCGCCGGCTTTGCCAATTTCTCGGTGCTGGCCGGTGTGTTCGTCACGGCGTTCTACTCGTTCCGGATGTACTTCCTGGTCTTCCACGGCAAGGAAAACTTCCGCCACAAGCCGTTCCCGGGTGAGCACGACCACCACGACGACGAGCATGGCCACCACGAGCCGCACGTGCCGCACGAGTCGCCCTGGGTGGTGACCGCGCCGCTGGTGCTGCTGGCCATTCCGTCGGTGCTGATCGGCTACCTGACCATCGAGCCGCTGCTGTACGGCGACGTCTTCAAAGATGCCATCTTTGTCGATGCCACGAGGCACCCGGTGATGGCCGAACTGGCCGAAGGCTTCCATGGCGCCAGCGCGATGGCGCTGCACGGCCTGACCTCGCTGCCGTTCTGGCTGGCGCTGTCGGGCGTGGTGGTGGCCTGGTTCTTCTACATGAAGCAGCCTGCCATCCCCGCCGCCATCAAGGCGCACAGCGGCCCGATCTACCGCCTGCTGGAAAACAAGTACTACCTCGATGCCTTCAACGAGAAGGTCATCGCCCGCGGCGCGCGCCTGCTGGGCGTGGGCCTGTGGAAGGGCGGCGACGTGGGCCTGATCGACGGGCTGGTGGTCAACGGCTCGGCGCGCCTGATGGGCGGCATTGCATCGCTGACGCGCTTCCTGCAAACCGGCCACCTGTACTGGTACGCGCTGGTGATGCTGCTGGGCGTGTTCGGACTGATGACCTGGCAACTGTGGCCCTCGGTGGGCGGCCTGTTCGGTCGTTGAGGCGGGGCGGAGAACAAGAACATGGGATTGTTGAGTGTTGCCATCTGGTTGCCGATCGCATTCGGCGCCATCCTGCTGGCGCTGGGGCGTGACGACCAGGCCAAGGCGGTTCGCTGGCTGGCGCTGATCGGCGCCATCGCCAGCTTCCTGGTCACGCTGCCGCTGCTCGGCGGCTTCGACTCGGGCACCGCCGCGATGCAGTTCGTCGAGAACTACGCCTGGATCGAGCGGTTCAATATCCGCTACCACCTGGGCGTGGACGGCATCTCGGTGTGGTTCGTGCTGCTCACGGCCTTCATCACCATCATCGTGGTGATCGCCGCCTGGGAAGTGATCACCGACCGCGTCAACCAGTACATGGGCGCGTTCCTGATCCTGTCGGGCGTGATGGTGGGCGTGTTCTCGGCGCTGGACGGCCTGCTGTTCTACGTCTTCTTCGAAGCCACGCTGATCCCGATGTACATCATCATCGGCGTGTGGGGCGGTCCGCGCCGCGTGTATGCGGCGTTCAAGTTCTTCCTGTACACGCTGCTGGGCTCGCTGCTGATGCTGGTGGCGCTGCTGTACCTGTACTACAAGTCGGGTGGCAGCTTCCAGATCCTGGACTGGCACAAGCTGCCGCTGCCGGCCGACGTGCAGACGCTGCTGTTCTTCGCCTTCTTCGCGGCCTTCGCCGTCAAGGTGCCGATGTGGCCGGTGCACACCTGGCTGCCCGATGCCCACGTCGAGGCGCCCACCGGCGGCTCCGTCGTGCTGGCCGCCATCATGCTGAAGCTGGGTGCCTACGGTTTCGTGCGTTTCTCGATGCCCATCGCGCCGGATGCCTCGCACCAATGGGCGTGGCTGATCGTCGCGCTGTCGCTGGTGGCGGTGATCTACGTCGGCCTGGTGGCGCTGGTGCAGCAGGACATGAAGAAGCTGGTGGCGTATTCGTCGATCGCCCACATGGGCTTCGTCACGCTGGGCTTCTTCCTGTTCAGCGAACTGGGCGTGGCCGGTGGGCTGGTGCAGATGGTCAGCCACGGCTTCGTGTCGGGCGCCATGTTCCTGTGCATCGGCGTGCTGTACGACCGCGTGCACTCGCGTGAAATCAAGGCCTACGGCGGCGTGGTGAACACCATGCCCAAGTTCGCCGCCTTCGCCGTCTTCTTCGCGATGGCCAACTCGGGCCTGCCGGGCACCAGCGGCTTCATCGGCGAATGGATGGTGATCCTCGCCTCGGTCAAGTTCAGCTTCGTGATCGGGCTGCTGGCCGCCACCGCGCTGATCCTGGGCGCCGCCTACAACCTGTGGATGGTCAAGCGCGTGTACCTGGGCGACGTGGCCAACGACAACGTGCGCAGCCTGACCGACATCAACGGCCGTGAATTCCTGATGCTGGCGGTGCTGGCCATCGCCACCCTGGCGATGGGCGTGTACCCGAAGCCCGTGACCGACGTGATGCACGTCTCCGTCACCGAGCTGCTGAAACACGTGGCCACTTCCAAACTTCCCTGACGGATGGCCGCAACCATGATTGAAATGAACTGGCTGGTCATCTACCCCGAACTGCTGCTGCTCGTGCTGGCGTGCGCCGTCGCGCTGGTCGACCTGTTCGTCACCGACCCGAAGCGTCGGCCCACCTTCTGGCTGGCCCAGGCATCGCTGGCCGTGGTGGCGGCGCTGCACTTCAGCTACGTGCAGGGCGGCGTCACGCTGTACGGCATGCAGAACATGGTGGTCGCCGACCCCATGGGCCATCTGCTGGCTTTCTTCGCCGCCATCGCCACGATGGTGACGATCGCCTACGCGCAGCCGTACATCGGCGCCCGCGAGATGCTCAAGGGCGAGTTCTTCTCGCTGTCGATGTTCTCGCTGCTGGGCATCTGCGTGATGGTGTCGGCCAACAACTTCCTGGTCGTCTACCTCGGCCTGGAGCTGATGAGCCTGTCGCTGTATGCGCTGGTGGCCCTGCGCCGCGACAGCGCCGTGGCCACCGAGGCCGCGATGAAGTACTTCGTGCTGGGCGCACTGGCCAGCGGCTTCCTGCTGTACGGCCTGTCGATGATGTACGGCGCCACCGGCACGCTGGAGATCCCGGGCGTGTTCGACGTGATCGGCAAGGGTGAAGCCAACGGCACCGTGCTGGTGTTCGGCCTGGTGTTCATCGTCGCCGGCCTGGGCTTCAAGCTGGGCGCTGCGCCGTTCCACATGTGGGTGCCCGACGTATACCACGGCGCCCCCACGGCCGTCACGCTGCTGATCGCCGGCGCGCCCAAGCTGGCCGCCTTCGGCATGACCATCCGCCTGCTGGTGGAAGGCCTGCTGGGCCTGGCGGTGGACTGGCAGCAGATGCTGCTGGTGATGGCGGTGGTCTCGCTGGCCATCGGCAACTTCGCGGCCATCGCGCAAAGCAACCTCAAGCGCATGCTGGCCTACTCGGCCATCGCGCAGATGGGCTTCATGCTGCTGGCGCTGGCGTCCGGCGTCGTCAGCGGCAACACGCTGTCGGCCGGCAATGCCTACAGCTCGGCCATGTTCTACATGGTGGCCTACACGCTGACCACGCTGGGCAGCATCGGCCTGCTGATGCTGCTGTCGCGCGAAGGCTTCGAGAGCGAAGACATCAACGACCTGGCCGGCCTGGGCCGCCGCGCACCGTGGATGGCCGGCGTGATGGCGGTGTTCATGTTCTCGCTGACCGGCATTCCGCCGACGGTGGGCTTCTATGCCAAGCTAGCCGTGCTGCAGGCGCTGATCACCACCAACATCGACCTGTACCTGTGGATCGCGGTGGCCGCGGTGCTGCTGTCGCTGATCGGCGCGTTCTACTACCTGCGCGTCATCAAGGTGATGTTCTTCGACGAACCGCCGGCCGGCGCACCCGCCGTGTCGCAAGGCTCGGGCGTGAGCGCGCTGCTGGCCGTCAACGGCGCCGCCGTGCTGCTGCTGGGCATCATGCCGGGCGGCCTGATGGCCATGTGCCGCGACGCCATCGTCAAGGCGCTGGCCACCTGATGGCGGCCGGCACCGGGTCCACCGTGTCGGGGCAGGTGTAGGCGGTGGGCTCGCATTCGGCCGAGGTCTGGCTGGTGCTGCTGGTGGCCACCATCGCCGCCAACCTGCCGTTCGTCAACGACCGGTTGTTCGTGGTGGGTCCGCAGCGCCAGCCCAAGCGCTGGCCCTGGCGGTTGCTGGAACTGGCGCTGATGGCTGGCCTCACGCTGCTGGTGGGCATGGGCCTGGAGGCACGCATCGGCCAGCGCCAGCCGCAGGGCTGGGAGTTCTACGCGGCCGGCGCCTGCCTGTTCCTCACGCTGGCGTTTCCCGGCTTCGTCTGGCGCGTGCTGCGCCGCCAACAGGGTTGAGCATGTCGGCCGATCAAGATCAGCACCTCATCGAAAAGCGCCTGTCGGGCGAGCAGGTGTACCGGGGCAACTTCCTCGACGTTCGGCGCGACGTGATCGGCCTGCCCAACGGCGACACCGCCACACGTGAGTACATCGTGCACCCGGGCGCGGTGGTGGTGGTGCCGTTGCTGGACGATGGCCGGCTGGTGCTGGTGCGCCAGCACCGCTACCCGCTGGGCCAGGTGCTGCTGGAGTTTCCGGCCGGCAAGATCGATCCGGGTGAAGACACGATGCGCTGCGGCCTGCGTGAGCTGACCGAAGAAACCGGCTACAGCGCCCGCGAGATCGCCCGTGCCGGCATCCTGCACAACGCCGCCGCCTATTCCAACGAGCACATCGAGATCTTCTTCGCCCGCGGCCTGACCGCTGGCACCCAGCAGCTCGACCATGGCGAGCTGATCGACGTGCACCACTTGTCGGCCGACGAACTGGACGCCATGGCCGGCCGTGGCGAGCTGACCGATGCCAAGACGCTGATCTGCCTGCTCTGGCTGCAGCGCTGGCAGGCCGGTGCCTGGTCGCTGGATTGGCAGGCCGCTCCGGCCTAGGGTTGCAGGCGCACGGCGCGGCATGAAGTGACGCCGGCCACTATGATCATTTCATGAAGGTTCTCAACCTCTGCTGCAGCCAGGGCCACGGCTTTGAAGGCTGGTTCGCCTCTGAAGAAGATTACGGCGCCCAACTCGACAAGGGCTTGATCAGCTGTCCCCTGTGCGCCGACACCGGCATCACCCGCCGGCCGACCGCGCCGCGACTGAACCTGTCGGGCGCGCGTGAGCCGCGCATCGCGCCCGCGGCCAACCGTGAACAGCGGCCCGGCGCGCCGGCCGCATCGAGCCCGGTGGCATCTACCCACACCGAACCGTCGCCCGAGGGCGTGCTGCAGGCCGCGTGGATGCAGGCGGTGCGCCATGTGCTGGCCCATACCGAAGACGTGGGTGCGCGGTTTCCGGAAGAAGCGCGCCGCATGCACTACGGGGAGATCGAGGCGCGCGGCATCCGCGGCCAGGCCACGCCCGAGCAGCGCGAGTCGCTGCTGGAAGAGGGCATCGAGATCGCCACGCTGCCGGTGCCGCGGGGCCTGGAAGGCCCGCTGCAATAGCGCCGGCCTGGCGCCGGGCTACTTCAGCGTCAGCAGCGAGACGACGCGGCTGCGGTCCACGCTGACCAGCGCCGGGGCGATGGCGGCATACACCTCATAGCCGGGCTGCTGCGCACGGGCGCCGAACTCTTCGGCGAAGGCGGTGGCCCAGGCGGCATCGGCCGCCTGCGCCGTGGTCTGCTTGGCCCGCTCCAGCGTGTCGCGCACCTGTTGGGCCACGCGCCGCACATGCTCCAGCGCCTGCGTCACTTCCTGCAGCGTGCTGCGCAGGCTGGCGGCGTCGCCGGTGCTCCAGCCCGCGGGCGTGATCGCGTCTTCCTGCGCTTCGGTCTTGGCGCGCAGCGGCTG
>NZ_CAXFDV010000454.1:0-8886 GCF_964001545.1 uncultured Aquincola sp. | reverse complement strand
CATGTCGCGCAGCACCACCGAGAACTCTTCGGTGGACTGGCGCAGCGCCAGCACGCCGGCTTCGTCGATCCACGCGGGCGGATGCTGCAGCAGGCGGAAGAGGGCCGCCGGCTCGGGCGCCAGCAGCCGCTGCAGCCGCACCAGCACCCGCCGCATCGCGCCCAGCTTGGCGCGGCGGGCATCGGGCCGGTTGGCCAGCAGCTCGTCCTCCACCTCGTCCACGCGGGCGGTCACGTCGCGCACGATGCGCACCAGCACGTCGGCTTGCGCACGCAGCAGCGCTTCCAGCAGCTCGATGGGTGAGGCGATGGTGTCGCCGCGCTTGGCGGCGGTGCGCAGGGCGTCGATGGAGCGCAGCGCATGGCGCCGCGCCGTCACCACCAGGTGCCGGTCCACGTGCACCCACAGCGTGCTGATCTCCGACGGCTCGAACGAGAACGAGAAGTGCACGTCGTTGATCACCGCGATCAGCGCATGGTGGTCGGTGCGCTCGATGCGGGTGGAGTGCAGGTCTTCCTTCAGCGCCTCGAAAAAGGGCTCGGGCAGTTGCGCCGCGTGCTCCAGCCAGGGCTGGCTGCCGGTGTGCGCCAGGTTGAAGTGCAGCCACAGGAACTCGCCGTGGGCCGCGGCACCCGCGTGCCGCGCCGCCAGCCATTGCGCCGCCTCCGCCGAGCCGATGTCCTGACCGTGGCGGCCCGGCCCCAGCCGGTAGCCACAGATCAGGCCCGACTCGTCGGCGCCGTAGGTGTTGGCGGCGGCCGGGGTCATCCGGCCTTGATGCGCTGGTCGAGGTGGGCCAGCGCCTCTTCCACCTGGTCCACCAGCACCAGGCACAGGTCGCCCGGCTGCAGGCGGTCCAGCGCGGTGTCGATGGCGATGAACTCGCCGCGGATCTCTTCCACGTGGCGGGTGCGGCGGGCCTGGCCCAGGCCTTCGCGCAGCAGCGCCATCACCTCGCCATCGGCGCGGCCACGCTGGGCCGCGTCCTGGTACAGGATCACGTCGTCGAAGGCATCGCCCAGGATCACGGTCTGCTCGCGGATGTCCTCGTCGCGCCGGTCGCCGGCGCCGCTGATCACCACGCTGCGGCGCTTGGCCGGCATCGCATCCACCGCCTGCACCAGCGCCCGCATCGCGTCGGGATTGTGGCCATAGTCGGCAATGATGGTGGCGCCACGGAAGTCCATCACGTTGAAGCGGCCGGGCGCGTTGTGCGCATCGTTGACGAAGCTGGCCAGCCCGCTGCGGATGGCCGCCAGGTCCAGCCCCAGGCCCCAGGCCGCCGCCACCGAGGCCAGCACGTTCTCCACCTGGAAGCCGATGGTGCCGGCGCGCGTCAGCGGCACGTCGCGCAGCGCGATGGCTTCGCGCCAGCTGCCTTCGGCCACCACCACCGCGCCGTCGTCCACGTACACCGTGCGGCCGCCCTGGGCGCGGTGGGTGGCCATCACCGGGTGGTGGCGGTCGGCCGCGAAGAAGATCACCTTGCCCGGCGAGGTGGCCGCCATCTTGGCCACGATGGGATCGGCCGCGTTGAGCACCGCATAGCCGTTGGGCGCCACGTTCTGCACGATCACGCGCTTGAGCACCGCCAGGTCTTCCACCGTGGTGATGTAGTTCAGGCCCAGGTGGTCGCCGGCGCCGATGTTGGTGACCACCGCCACCTGGCAGCGGTCGAAGCCCAGGCCTTCGCGCAGCACGCCGCCACGGGCGGTCTCGAACACCGCCGCGTCCACGTCGGGGTGGGCCAGCACGCTGCGGGCGCTCTTGGGGCCGCTGCAGTCGCCGGAGTCGATCTGCCGGCCTTCCACGTACACGCCGTCGGTGTTGGTCATGCCCACGCGCAGCCCGTCGCTGGCCAGCAGGTGCGCGATCAGGCGCGCCGTGGTGGTCTTGCCGTTGGTGCCGGTGACGGCCACCACCGGGATGCGGCCGTCTTCGCCCGGCGGAAACAGGTGGTTGATGATGGCCTCGCCCACCGGCCGGCCCTTGCCGTACGAGGGCGACAGGTGCATGCGCAGGCCGGGCGCGGCATTGACTTCCACCACGCCGCCGTGCTGCGCCTCCAGCGGCTCCAGCACGCCTTCGCACACCACGTCCACGCCGCAGATGTCCAGGCCGATCATGCGGGCCGCGGCCACCGCGCGCTCGGCCACTTCGGGGTGCACGTCGTCGGTCACGTCGGTGGCGGTGCCGCCGGTGCTCAGGTTGGCGTTGTTGCGCAGGATCACGCGCTGGCCCACCGCGGGCACCGACTGCTCGGTCAGGCCTTGTTCAGCCAGCCGCGCGATGGCGATCTCGTCGAAGCGGATCTTGGTCAGCGAGGTGGCATGGCCTTCGCCGCGGCGCGGGTCGGCGTTGACGCGCTCGACCAGCTCACGCACGGTGTGCTCGCCGTCGCCGATCACGTGCGGCGGGTCGCGGCGCGCAGCGGCCACCAGCTGGTCGCCCACCACCAGCATGCGGTAGTCGCAGCCGGGCAGGTACTTCTCGACCATCACGGTGCCGTATTCCTCGGCGGCGCGGTAGGCGATGTCCAGGTGGTCGCGGTGCGTGATGTTCACCGTCACGCCCTTGCCCTGGTTGCCGTCCTGCGGCTTGACCACCACCGGCAGGCCCACTTCCTGGGCCACGGCCCAGGCGTCGTCGGCGCTGTCCACCGGGCGGCCGATGGGCACCGGCACGCCGGCCGCGCGCAGCAGCTTCTTGGTCAGGTCCTTGTCCTGGGCGATGGCCTCGGACACGGCGCTGGTGGAATCGACCTCGGCGGCCCAGATGCGGCGCTGCTTGGCGCCCCAGCCGAACTGCACCAGGCTGCCTTCGGTCAGGCGCCGGTACGGGATGCCGCGCGCCAGCGCCGCGTTGACGATGCTGCCGGTGCTGGGGCCCAGGCGCACGTCCTCGTCCTTCTCGCGCAGGCGGCGGATGGCGGCGTCGACGTCGAAGTCGGTGCCGGCCAGCGCGGCGCTGACCAGCAGGTGCGCTTCTTCCAGCGCCATGCGGCCGACCGCCTCTTCGCTGTACTCCACCACCACCTGGTACACGCCTTCGTCCACCGTGGCCGAGGTGCGGCTGAAGGTGACGGGGCAGCCCGCTTCCTTCTGCAGCGCCAGTGCGGCGGCTTCCAGCACATGGGCCAGCGAGGCGGCGCCGGTGGCCGGCCGCAGCGCGCCGATGGCCGGGAAGCGCTGGCGCACGCGGTCTTCGAAGTCGTCGCGCTGCGACAGCGTCAGCGCCTTCTCGGAGCATTGGACGATCGCCTCGATGGCCGTGTTGCGGGTCCAGAGGTTGGGGCCGCGCAGCGCGCGAATGCGGGAGACTTGCATGGGCTTGAGGCGGTAGGTCAGGCAGCGGTGGCCACGTCGCCGGCGAAGGTCTCGATGCCGGCAATCATCAGGTCGGGCGGAACATCCTGCGCCCAGGCTGCGGCGATGGCGGCCAGCAGGGCTTCGGTGTCGATCGGGGCATGCGTGGCGCCGCGGCCCAGCGCCATGCGCTGCAGCGGGGCCAGGCGGGTTTCGGCGCTGCCGGTGGCCAGCACCACACGGCCTTCGCGCACGAACACCGCGCGGCCGCCGCGGGCGCCGGTGCCGCGGTGCTTGTCAATGGCCACCAGCTGCGGGTCGAGCCCGTAGAGGATGGTGTCGCCGTCGCACAGCTCGGCCAGCGCGGCCACGCGTTCGTCGGCGGCATTGAGCACCGCGGTGCCGTGCGACAGCACCACGTCCACCTGGGTACGCAGCACCTTGACCAGCTGCTCGGCCTCGAAGAAATCGTGCTGAGCCAGCGGTGCGCGCAGGGCTTCGGGCAGGTCGAGGTCGGTGACGATGCCGACGTCGCAGCGGTCATAGGCCAGGCCGTCGTTGAGGATCTCGACCGGGCCGTTCTCGATCACCGCGGTGTCCACGCTGCGGCTCATCAGCAGGCGCTGGGCGCTGTCCCAGCGGGTGGCGTCGCCGCCTTCCACGCGGCGGCGCTCCAGGTACAGGCCCTCGCGGCAGGCCAGGCCCACATGGCGGCCGGCCAGCTGCAGCAGCCAGGCCACCAGCCGCGCCACCAGGGTGGTGTTGCGGGTGCCGGCAACGCCCACGATGGGAATGCGGCCGTCTTCGCCCTCGCGGAACAGGTGGTCGGCCACCGCGCGGCCCACCGGGCGCGGCACGCCGACGGCGGGCTTCAGGTGCATCAGCAGGCCGGGGCCGGCGTTCACCTCGACGACGGCGCCGCCCTGCACATGCAGCGGGCGGCGGATGTCCTCGGCCACCAGGTCGATGCCGGCGATGTCCAGGCCCACCACGCGCGCGGCCAGCGCGGCCACACGGGCCACCTCGGGGTGCACGTCGTCCGTGCAGTCGATGGCCACGTTGCCGTTGCGCTGCACCAGGATGCGCCGGCCCGCCTCGGGCACCGACTCGGGCGTCAGCCCCTGGCGCTGCAGCAGCAGGCGGATCACGCCGTCCTTCTGCAGGTCGATGAATTCGAGCGGAAATTCCTCGGCCTCGCCGCGGCGGGGGTCGGTGTTGAGCTGGTTGTCCACCAGGGCGGTGACGGTGGACTGGCCGTCGCCGGTGATCCACAGGCTTTCGCCGCGGGCGGCGGCCACCACCTCGTTGCCCACCACCAGCAGCCGGTGTTCGTCGCCGCGGATGTAGCGCTCGACGATCACGCCGCTGCCTTCGGCGTCGGCCACGTGCCAGGCGGCTTCCACCTCCTCGCGGGTGTTGAGGTCGAGGCTGACGCCACGGCCGTGGTTGCCGTCCAGCGGCTTGACCACCACCGGCAGGCCGATGTCTTCGGCCGCCTCCCAGGCGGCGGCGGGGGTGTCGGCGGTGCTGCCCTCGGGCACCGGCACGCCGCAGGCGGCGATCAGGCGCTTGGTCAGGTCCTTGTCGCCGGCGATGTTCTCGGCGATGGCACCGGTCTTGTCGGTCTCGGCCGTCCAGATGCGGCGCTGGCGCATGCCGTAGCCCAGCTGCACCAGGTTGCCGCCGTTCAGGCGGATGTGCGGGATGCGCCGGTCGGTGGCCGCCGAGACGATGGAGGCGGTGCTGGGGCCGAAGTAGGTGTCGTCCAGCTGCTCGCGGATCTGCGCCACCGCGGCCGGCACGTCGAAGGGCTCGTCGTTGATGGCGGCCATCAGCAGCCGGTGGCCGCAGGCCAGCGCGGTGCGCGAGACATGCTCGTCCCGGGCCCGGAACACCATGCGGTAGACGCCGTGCTGCGAGGTGCTGCGCGTCTGGCCGAAGCCGGTGGCCATGCCGGCCAGGTTCAGCAGCTCGATGACCACGTGCTCCAGCACATGCCCCATCCAGGTGCCGCCTTCCAGCCGCTGCAGGAAGCCGCCGCGCTCACCCACGCCGCAGTGGTGCTCCACCAGCGCCGGCAGCAGGGCGGTCAGCCGGGCGTTGAAGCCGGGCAGCAGGTTGGACGGATGGTTCTCCAGCTCGCCGAGGTCGAGCCAGGTCTCCAGCACGGGGCGGTAGGTCCAGATGCTGGGCCCCCGCAGGTAGTTGATGCGCAGCAGCCGGATGTCTTGGAATTTGCTCATGGGTCCGCAGGGGGTTGTGCCGCGAGGCCGGGTGATTCGTGGGATTGTGCGTCGTGTGCCGCCCGGGCTGTCGGCGGCCGTGGTGGTTGGTGCGTTGCGGGCATGGTTCAGAATCCGTCTGCCTGGCCATCGCCCGGGCCGGCCTGTCGATGCAACCCCTCCAAGATCCATCTTCCACTGTCGGCGCGCCTGGCGCGCTCCACCTCACCAACGCCTTGCCTTCGTTGCTGGCGAGCGACGAGAACGTGCTGGCCACGCTGGAGGTTGACCTCGACGCCCGCCAGCGCTTTGCGCCCGGCCTGCTGGTGCTCACCGACCGCCGCCTGCTGGCCGGCAGCACTGACGGCTGGGCCGACTGGACGCTGACCGCCGACCTGGCGCTGCGCCACACCGACCATGCCGGCGTCGGCACCATCGAGATGCACGACGCCCACCGGCGGCTGGCGCAGTGGCGCTTCACGCTGGCCGCCAACGTGCAGGCGCTGCAGTGGATGGCGCAGGTGGAGCGCCAACTCGACCGGCTGCACCGCAGCCCGCCGGACGATGCCGACGACGCCTTCGAGCCCGACGACTTCAGCCGCGAGGCCACCGAGGTGCCTTCGACCTGGGTGCTGCTGCGCCTGGGGCGCTTTGCCAAGCCGTACCGCAAGCAGCTGATCGCCGGCTTTTCGCTGACGCTGGCGTCCACCGCCGCCACGCTGGTGCCGCCTTACCTCACCATCCCGCTGATGGACGACGTGCTGATCCCGTTCCAGAACGGCCAGCGCATCGACACCTGGCTGGTGATCAGCCTGCTGGCGGGGTTGCTGGGCTCGGCGCTGCTGGCCTGGGGCCTGGGCTGGGCGCGCACCTGGCTGCTGGCGCTGGTGTCCGAGCGCATCGCGGCCGACCTGCGCACCGCCGCCTTCGAGCATTTGCTGCGGCTGTCGCTCGACTACTTCGGCGCCAAGCGCACCGGCGACCTGATCGCGCGCATCGGCTCCGAGACCGACCGCATCAGCGTGTTCCTGTCGCTGCATGCGCTCGACTTTGCCACCGACGTGCTGATGATCGGCATGACCTCGGCCATCCTGTTTTCCATCAACCCCTGGCTGGCGCTGGTCACGCTGCTGCCGCTGCCCTTCATCGCCTGGATGATCCACCTGGTGCGCGACCGGCTGCGCACCGGCTTCGAGAAGATCGACCGCGTGTGGGGTGACGTGACCAACGTGCTGGCCGACACCATCCCGGGCATCCGCGTGGTCAAGGCCTTCGCGCAGGAGCGCCGCGAGGCCGACCGCTTCAAGGCCGCCAACCGGCTGAACCTGGCCGTCAACGACCGGCTCAACAAGACCTGGTCGCTGTTCTCGCCCACGGTGTCGCTGTTGACCGACGTCGGCCTGCTGGTGGTCTGGGCCTTCGGCATCTGGCTGGTGTCACGCGGCAGCATCACGGTGGGTGTGCTCACCGCCTTCATCGCCTACATCGGGCGCTTTTACACCCGGCTCGATTCGATGAGCCGCATCGTCTCGGTCACGCAGAAGGCGGCGGCCGGCGCCAAGCGCATCTTCGACATCCTGGACCATGTGTCCAACGTGCCTGAGCCGGAGCACCCGGTGGCCCTGCAGCAGCCGCGCGGCGGCATCCGCATGCGCGGACTGGGCTTCCGCTACGGCAGCCGCTCCATCATCCGCGGGCTCGACCTCGACATCCGCCCCGGCGAGATGATCGGCCTGGTGGGCCACAGCGGCTCGGGCAAGAGCACGCTGGTCAACCTGATCTGCCGCTTCTACGACGTGACCGACGGCGCGATCGAGGTGGACGGCACCGACATCCGCCGCTTCAGCGTGGCCGACTACCGGCGCCACATCGGCCTGGTGCTCCAGGAGCCGTTCCTCTTCTTCGGCACCGTGGCCGAAAACATCGCCTACGGCCGGCCCGACGCCACCCGCGCCGAGATCATCGCGGCCGCCCGCGCGGCCCATGCCCATGAGTTCATCCTGCGGCTGCCGCACGGCTACGACTCGCTGGTGGGCGAGCGCGGCCAGGGCCTGTCGGGTGGTGAGCGCCAGCGCATCTCCATCGCGCGTGCGCTGCTGATCGACCCGCGCATCCTGATCCTGGACGAAGCCACGTCGGCGGTGGACACCGAGACCGAAGGCGAGATCCAGAAGGAGCTGGACAACCTGGTGCAGGGCCGCACCACGATTGCCATCGCGCACCGGCTGTCCACGCTGCGCAAGGCCGACCGGCTGGTGGTGATGGACCGTGGCCGCGTGGTGGAGGTGGGCCCGCACGACGAGCTGATCGCCCGCCAGGGCCACTACTGGCGCCTCTATGAGGCGCAGGCCCGCCGGGTGGATGCCGACGACGTGACGCCCGAGCGCGAGCCCACCCACGCCGCCCACCCGGCCGGAGCCTGACGATGCAGCCCGCTGCTTTCAACCTGGAACGTGACGGCTTCGGCCGCCTGGTGCTGACCACGGCCGAAGGCCATCGCCACGAAGGCGTGACGCCGGTGCGCGCCTTTCCGCTGGGGGCGCCCGACGAAGGCGTGTCGATGATCAGCGCCGAGGTCCGCGAGGTGGCCTGGATCGAACGCCTGGCCGACCTGCCGGCGCCGCTGCGGGCGCTGGTCGACGACGAACTGGCGCAGCGCGAGTTCGCGCCGCAGATCCAGCGCATCCGCGCCGTGTCCACGTTCTCGACGCCCAGCCTGTGGGACGTGGACACCGACCGCGGCCCCACGCGCTTCGAGCTGAAGGGCGAAGAGGACATCCGCCGCGTCGGCACCGACGGCCGGCTGATGATCGCCAGCGGTCACGGCATCTTCTTCAACGTGCCCAACTGGCGCTCGCTGGACCGCGGCTCGCGGCGGCTGCTCGAGCGGTTCCTCTAGGCGCCCACTCAAGTCTTGAAGCCGGCCACGACGTCGGCCAGGCGATCGGCTTGCTGCTTCAGGCTTTGCGTCGCAGCGGCCGACTGTTCCACCAGCGCGGCGTTCTGCTGCGTCATGCGGTCCAGCTCGGCCATCGCGCTGCCCACCTCGCCGATGCCATGGCTCTGGTCCGTGGTGGCCGAGGTGATCTCGCCGATGATGTCGCTGACCCGGCGCACGCTGTGCACGATGTCCTCATGGTGCTGCCGGCGTCCTGCACCAGGCGGGCGCCGTCTTCCACCTTGCCCACGCTGTCGCCGATCAGCACCTTGATCTCCTGCGCGGCCGAGGCCGAGCGCTTGGCCAGCGAGCGCACTTCCGAGGCCACCACTGCAAAGCCGCGGCCCTGCTCACCGGCGCGGGCGGCTTCCACCGCCGCGTTCAGCGCCAGGATGTTGGTCTGGAAGGCAATGCCGTCGAT
>NZ_CAXFDV010000453.1:0-7370 GCF_964001545.1 uncultured Aquincola sp. | reverse complement strand
TCCTGGGCGGCTTGAATGCGCAGAAGTACATCAAGCTCACCGGCACCTCCAAGCCCACCGCCACGCGCGATCTGGCCGAATTGGTGGCGGCTGGCTTGCTGTGGACCCATGGACAGGGCAAGGCCTTGCGCTACTACCTGGACATGCCCGGCTGAGACAATCCCCCCCATGTTCCAGCCCAGCCAACACGACGTCCGCCGCTTCTTCTGCGAGGTGCTGCGCAAGCAGCGCGAGGGCATGCCGCTGGTGCCGATGGAGGCGGTGGCGGCGCCGTGGATCGACCAGCACCCCGAGTACCACGCCGACCTGTCGGACCTGGAGGCGGCGCTGGCCGCCAGCTACACGGTGGAAGAAGGCCGCACCAACCCCTTCCTGCACCTGAGCATGCACCTGTCGATCAGCGAGCAGGTGTCCATCGACCAGCCCACCGGCATCAAGCAGGCCTTCGGGCTGCTGGCAGCCAAGCTGGGCTCGGCGCATGAGGCGCAGCACCAGATGATGGAATGCCTGGGCGAGATGATCTGGGCCTCGCAGCGCAGCGGCCTGCCGCCCGACGGCCAGGCCTACCTGGAATGCGTGCGGCGGCGCGCCACACGCTGAAGCCACCCGCGGTGGCCTAGCGGCTGGCCCAGAACGCCTGCTGCATCGCCACCGTCTCGGCGGCGATCTCAGGCACCGGGCCGATCAGGTCCACCGGCTTCTGGCAGTGGTCGAAGACGTAGCGCGAGGGCACGCTCATCGTCGGGTTTTCTGCGTGGCTGCCGGTGGCCTGCAGCAGCTGCTCTTCGGTCATGCCGAAGACGATGCGGCCGATGTTGGCCCAGTAGGCGGTGCCGGCGCACATGCAGCAGGGCTCCACCGCGGTGTACAGCGTGCAGCCCCGCAGGAACTCGGGCGTGAAGTTGGTGGCCGCCACGCGGGCCAGGGTCGACTCGGCATGATTCACCGTGTCGATGTTGCACTGCTCCAGCAGCACGGTTTCCTGGTCGGGGCCCACCAGCACCGCACCGAACGGATGGTGGCCCAGGGCCACCGCCCGCTGCGCCACTTCGTTGGAGCGGCGCAGGTGCCTGAGGATCTGCTCGTGCGTGGGCTTCAGGCCCTGCGGCGGGTAGCCGGCCACGCGCGCCGCCTTCAGCCGGCCGAGGCCGCCACCACCAGCGACGGCTTGCCGCCCGGGAAGCGCTTGCGGATGGACTGCTCGATGCCCGCCGCATCCAGGCCGATGCCGGCCATCAGCTTGGCCGGATCGCCATGCTCGATGAACTCGTCGGGCAGGCCCAGCGACAGCACCGGCTTGTTCAGGCCGGCGCGCTGCAGCGCTTCCATCACCGCCGATCCGGCGCCGCCCATCACGCAGCCGTCTTCCACCGTCACGATGGCGTCGTGCGTGCGCGCCAGCTCGGCCACCAGGGCTTCGTCCAGCGGCTTGGCAAAGCGCATGTTGGCGACGGTGGCGTCCAGCTTGTCGGCGGCGGCCAGCGCCGGGTACAGCAGGGTGCCGAAGGCCAGGATGGCGATGCGCTGGCCGCTGCGGCGCACTTCGCCCTTGCCCCAGGCGAAGTCGGGCAGGTCGGCATCGGTGGCCGCGCCGGCGCCTGTGCCGCGGGGGTAGCGCACGGCCACCGGGTGGTCGCGGCGGTAGGCGGTGGTCAGCGCCTTGCGGCATTCGTTCTCGTCGGCCGGCGTCAGCACCGCCATGTTCGGAATGCAGCGCAGGTAGGCGATGTCGTAGGCGCCTGCATGGGTGGCACCGTCGGCGCCCACCAGGCCGGCGCGGTCGAGCGCAAACACCACCGGCAGGTTCTGGATCGCGACGTCGTGAATCAGCTGGTCGTAGGCACGCTGCAGGAAGGTGGAGTAGATGGCCACCACCGGCTTGAGCCCCTCGCAGGCCAGGCCGGCCGCGAAGGTGACGGCATGCTGCTCGGCGATGCCCACGTCGTGGCAGCGCTGCGGAAAGCGCTTTTGAAACTCCACCATGCCCGAGCCTTCCAGCATCGCGGGCGTGATGGCCACCAGCCGCTGGTCGGTGGCCGCCATGTCGCACAGCCACTGGCCGAAGATGTGCATGAACGACGGCTTGGCCGGCACGCCCGGCTTGGGCAGGCCCTTGGCGGGGTCGAACTTGCCGGGGCCGTGGTACAGGATGGGATCGGCCTCGGCCAGCTTGTAGCCATAGCCCTTCTTGGTGACCACATGCAGGAACTGCGGACCCTTCTTGTCGCGCAGGTTCTCCAGCGTGGGAATCAGCGCGTCCAGGTCGTGGCCGTCGATCGGGCCGACGTAGGTGAAGCCGAATTCCTCGAAGATGGTGCCGGGCACCACCATGCCCTTGGCATGCTCCTCGAAGCGGCGGGCCAGCTCGAACAGGCTGGGCGCGTTCTTCAGCACGCTCTTGGCGCCTTCACGGGCGGCGCTGTAGAACTTGCCGCTCATCAGCCGCGCCAGGTACTTGTTGAGCGCGCCCACCGGCGGGCTGATCGACATGTCGTTGTCGTTCAGCACCACCAGCATGTCGGCCAGCAGGCCGGCATGCGGCACGCCGGCGTTGTTCAGCGCCTCGAAGGCCATGCCGGCGGTCATCGCGCCGTCGCCGATCACGGCCACGGCCTTGCGGTCTTCACCCTTGAGCTTGGCGGCCATAGCCATGCCCAGCGCGGCGGAGATGGAGGTGGACGAGTGCGCGGTGCCGAAGCTGTCGTACTCGCTCTCGTCGCGCCGCGGAAAGCCGCTGATGCCACCCAGCTGGCGCAGCGTGCTCATGCGCTCGCGGCGGCCGGTCAGGATCTTGTGGGGGTAGGTCTGGTGGCCCACGTCCCATACCACGCGGTCTTCCGGCGTGTTGAAGACGTAGTGCAGCGCGATCGTCAGCTCCACGGTGCCGAGGTTGCTCGACAGGTGGCCGCCCGTGCTGCTGACGTTCTGCAGCACGCATTCGCGCAGTTCACGGGCCAGCGCATGCAGGCTGGTGCGGGGCAGCCGGCGCAGGTCGGCCGGGCTGTGGATGGTTTGTAGCAGCGTAGTGGTCATCGCGTGGGGGCGGCCTGGCGTCAGCTGTGGCGCTCGACGACCTTGTCGGCCAGGATGGCCAGGCGCAGCGCATCGGCCAACCCGCTGCGCTGCAGGGCCGCATGGGCCTGGTCGCGCAGTTCGTCGGCGTGGCGCCGCGCGGCATCGAGGCCGAGCACGGACACATAAGTGGGCTTGTTGTGGTGCAGGTCCTTGCCGGCGGTCTTGCCCAGCGTTTCGGAGGCTTGCGTCACGTCCAGGATGTCGTCGACCACCTGGAAGGCCAGGCCGATGGCCGAGCCGTAATCGGACAGCGCCGCCCAGGCCACCGGCGTGATGTCGCCGCAGGCGGCGCCCATCAGCACGCTGGCCTGCAGCAGGGCGCCGGTCTTGCGGCGGTGCATGTCGCGCAGCGCGGCTTCATCGAGCGGCTTGCCGATGCTGGCCAGGTCGATGGCCTGACCGCCGGCCATGCCGGCATGGCCGGCCGCGCGGGCCAGCAGCGAGCACAGCCGCGCCTGCAGCGCGGGCGCCACGCCGGCGTCGGGCGTCAGCACCTCGAAGGCCAGGGCCTGCATCGCATCGCCGGCCAGCATGGCCTGCGCTTCGCCGAACTGCACGTGCACCGTGGGCTTGCCCCGGCGCAGCACGTCGTTGTCCATGCAGGGCATGTCGTCGTGCACCAGCGAGTAGGCGTGGATCAGCTCCACCGCGCAGGCGGCGCGCATCGCGGCCTCGCGCGAGCCGCCCACCGCCTCACAGGCGGCCAGCACCAGCAAGGGCCGCAGCCGCTTGCCGCCGTCCAGCACGCCGTAGCGCATGGCCACGCCCACGCCGGCCGGCGCATCGGCCGGCACCCATGCGTCGAGCGCAGCCTCGACCGACGCCAGTTCGGCGCGGGTCCAGGCGTCGAAATCGTCCACCTTCATCGTGTCCCTCGTGCTGTGCATGCCGGGCCGCCCTCAGGCGGACGTCCAGGGCTTGAGCTGCCCGTCTTCCAGCACCTTGACCTGTTCCTCGACGGCCTGCAGGCGCGAGCGGCACAGGTTCAGCAGGTCGGCACCCCGCTTGTAGCTTTCAAGCAGGCGGTCCAGCGGCAGTTGGCCGCTTTCCATCGTCTGCACCAGTTGTTCGAGCTCGGCCAGCGCATCCTCGTAGCGAAGCGCTGGCAGCTCGGCGTCGGCCGCCTCGGGCTTCGCGGTCATTCGGCTGGGCATCTCGTCTTGTGAAAAAGTCAGGTCGGTGATTGTAGACAGCCCGACTCCCCCCACCTGCATCCGTATCCCATCCTTGACGGATTGACGCCGGATGTTTCGCCTGGTTGCCCGTGGCGCCCCACGGGCATACCCCCCGGGTACAATGTTCGGCTCGCTTTTCGGGGGACTCCCCGAGAAATTCCTTCAAACCCGCCATCTCGTGGCGGGGGGTTGACATTGGTTTTTGGAGATCCTGGGGATCATGTCCGACCTGAGCATCAAGCTTGCCGCGCTCGAACGCAACCGCACCCAGCTGTCGGTTGACACCTACTTCAACGAGGACCGGTTCCGCAGGGAACAGGAACTCATCTTCCAGCACGGTCCCCGCTACGTCGGGCACACGCTGGCCGTGCCCGAGGTGGGGGACTACTACGCGCTGCCGCAAGAAGGCGAAGGCCGCGCCCTGGTGCACACCCGCGACGGCATCGAGCTGGTGTCCAACGTCTGCCGCCACCGGCAGGCGGTGATGCTGCGTGGCCGCGGCCACACCCGCAGCCACATCGTGTGCCCGCTGCACCGCTGGACCTACGACCTGCACGGCCAGCTGGTGGGCGCCCCGCATTTCCAGCAGGACCCCTGCCTGCACCTGAACAACTACCGGCTGCGCGAGTGGAACGGCATGTTGTTCGAGGACAACGGTCGTGACATCGCCGCCGACCTGGCCCAGCTGGGCCCACGGGCGGCACTGGACTTCGGCGGCTACGTGCTGGACAAGATCCACACCCACGAGTGCGACTACAACTGGAAGACCTTCATCGAGGTCTACCTGGAGGACTACCACGTCGGCCCGTTCCACCCCGGGCTGGGCAGCTTCGTCACCTGCGACGACCTGCGCTGGGAGTTCGGCCGCCACCACTCAGTGCAGACGGTGGGCGTGCACAAGGCGCTGGAAAAGCCCGGCTCGGCGATCTACCGCCGCTGGCACGACGCGGTGCGCAACTTCAGCGGCGGGCAGACGCCGCCGCACGGCGCCATCTGGCTGACCTACTACCCGAACATCATGGTCGAGTGGTATCCGCACGTGCTGGTGGTGAGCACGCTCTACCCCAAGGGCCCGCAGAAGACCACCAACGTGGTGGAGTTCTACTACCCCGAGGAGATCGTCGCCTTCGAGCGCGAGTTCGTCGAAGCCCAGCAGGCCGCCTACATGGAAACCTGCGTGGAAGACGACGAGATCGCGCTGCGCATGGACGCCGGCCGCAAGGCCTTGTTCGAGCGTGGCGACGACGAATGCGGCCCGTACCAAAGCCCGATGGAAGACGGCATGAAGCACTTCCACGAGTGGTATCGCGCGTCCATCCAAATGAAACGGTGATGGAGCACCCGGTCCCGTGAGTACACGGGCCCACCCGCCGGGCGGGTGGCGCGGCCGCCTTCGGAGCGGCCGGGCGCCGGCCGCGGGGCCTGACGCACGGCGGACATCGCGGTGAGCAAGCACTTGCCACAATGGGGCGGATGATGTCCGCTCCTTTGTTGATGGTGTCCGCCGCCTTCCTCTTCGCGTCGATGGGGGTGTGCGTCAAGCTGGCGTCGGCCTACTACCCGGCCGGCGAGATCGTGTTCTACCGGGGCCTGATCGGCGCCCTCTTCATCGCCGGCGTGGCCCGGGCGCGCGGCGGCACGCTGCGCACGCCGGTGCCGATGATGCATCTGTGGCGCAGCGTGGTCGGCGTGGCCTCGCTGGTGCTGTGGTTCTATGCGCTGGGCAATCTGCCGCTGGCCACCGCGATGACGCTGAACTACATGTCGTCGATCTGGATGGCGATGTTCCTCATCGGCGGCGCGGTGCTGGTGAGCTTCAACGGCAGCGGCCAGCCCGCCAGCCACGGCATCGACGGCCGGCTGGTGGTCACCATCGTGCTGGGCTTCGTCGGCGTGGCCCTGGTGCTGCGGCCCACGATGGACAGCCACCAGCTCTGGTACGGCGTGGCCGGCCTCATCTCCGGCATGTTGGCCGCGATGGCCTACCTGCAGGTCACCGCGCTGGGCCGCATCGGCGAGCCCGAGTACCGCGTGGTCTTCTACTTCTCGCTGGGCAGTTGCACCGTGGGTGCCAGCACCATGCTGGTCAACGGCGTGCACAGCCACACCTGGCAGGGCTTTGCGCTGCTGGTGGCCACCGGCCTGCTGGCCACCAGCGCGCAGATGATGATGACCCGCGCCTATGCCATCGGCCATGCGCTCACCAACGCCAGCCTGCAGTACCTGGGCATCGCCTTCGCGTTCGGCTACGGCGTGCTGCTGTTCGACGACCCGGTGACATGGATGGCGCTCGGGGGCATGCTGCTGATCGTCGGCGCCGGCCTGGGCGCCACCTTGCTGCGGGCCCGCCAGGCGCCTGCCGTGTCCAACAACTCGGTGGAAACATGAAACTCACCCGCCCGCTGATCTCCGCGCCCGCGCTGCGCGCCCTGCTGGATGCCGGCCAGCCCGTGGTGCTGCTGGACTGCGGCTTCGACCTCACAGACGCCGCGGCCGGCGAGCGCGCCTACGCCGCCGGCCACCTGCCCGGCGCGCTGTACGCCCACCTGGACCGCGACCTGTCGGGCGACAAGTCGGCCGGCCCTGCCCAGGGCGGCCGCCACCCGCTGCCGACGCGCGAGGCCTTTGCGGCCACCGCCGGCCGCTGGGGCGTGCGGCCGGGCGTGGCCGTGGTGGCCTACGACGCGCAAGGCGGACCCTACGCCGCCCGCGCCTGGTGGCTGCTGCGCTGGCTGGGCCATGCCGAGGTGGCGGTGCTGGACGGCGGCCCGGCCGCCTGGCAGGCCGCTGGTGGCGCGCTGAGCACCGAAGCCGCACGCCCGCCGGCCGAACAGGCGCCCTACCCCGCCGCGGCGGAGCCCGGCATGCCCACCATCAGCGCGGCCGAGCTGCTGCAGCAGGCCGGCCGCGTGCGGCTGTTCGACGCCCGCGCGCCCGAGCGCTACCGCGGCGAGGTGGAGCCGCTGGATGCGCAGGCCGGCCACATTCCCGGCGCGCGCAACCGCTTCTTCAAGGACAACCTGGGCACCGACGGCCGCTTCAAGCCGGCCGACACCCTGCGGGCCGAATGGGCGGCGCTGATCGGCCGCCCGGGTTCAGAATGGGGCGTGGTGCAGCAGT
>NZ_CAXFDV010000452.1:0-6582 GCF_964001545.1 uncultured Aquincola sp. | reverse complement strand
GCTGCTGCTGGCCGACCGACAGCGCGGTGGGCTCGCGCGTCCACAACGCGGGCGGCAGGTCCATGCGCTGCAGCAGCGCGCGGGCGGCGGCGGGCGCATCGCCCGCGGCCTGGCGGCGCACGGCCGAGAAGCGGCAGGGCAGCAGCACGTTGTCCAGCACGCTCAAGTAAGGCAGCAGGTTGAACTGCTGGAACACGTAGCCCACCAGGTCGGCCCGCCGCTGGTCGCGGCGGCCGGCCGGCAGGTCGGACCAGGCCTGGCCCTGCATCGTCACCCGACCCGACTGTGGCTGCAGCACGCCAGCCAGCACCGACAGCAGCGTGCTCTTGCCGCAGCCGCTGGGCCCGTGCAGGAACAACGTGCTGCCGGCCTGCACCTCGAAGTGGTCGATGGCCAGCGTGTCGTGCGCGGCACCCGGCCAGCGAAAGCGCAGGCTCTGGCAGTGCACCAGCGGCTCGGAGCCGGCCGTCATTTCGTCAGCACCACCCGCCGGTTCTTGCCGCTCAGCGTCTGCTTCGATTGGCCCTGGGGGCCGGCCACCTGCACCTGCAGCGACTTCACGCGCTTGAACGCATCGGCCAGGCCGACGTCGATCCAGGCGGCGCGGGTGGCGTCGGTGCAGCGGTAGGTCACGCTGCCTTCCAGGTCGGCATGCTCGCCCTCGGCCGGTGCGCCGCCCAGGCCCAGCGCGCCCGATTCCAGCGTCACGTCCTGCAGCTGGCAGCCTGCCTGCGGGTCGATGCGCAGCCAGCCATCGGCGGCGCGCAGCTTGGTCACGGCGGCGTCGGCGGCCTGCTTTTCGGTGGCGCTGCGCGGCGCCCGCTCGAAGCCCAGCAGGTTGTCCAGCGGCGTGTCGATGGCGACGGTGAGCTGCTGACGCTCGACGGCGATGTCCACCGCCACCTTGCCGTGCTCGTGCGCGGCGTGGGTTTGTGCCAGTGCCAGCGTGGGCAGCATCAGGGCAGCGGCCAGGGCGGTGAGGGTCGACTTCTTCATGGCGTGCGGGCCACCGGCGGTTGCCAGGCGGCGATCAGGGTGGTGAGATTGTGGTCCAGCAGCTTCAGGTAGCTGTCGGCAACGGTGCCGGGCGGCGACAAGGCATCGGCGTACAGCGTGCCGCCGATCACCGCGCCGGTGTCTTGGGCCACGCGCTGCATCATGCGCGGGCTGCCGGTGTTTTCCAGGAACAGCGCGCGCGTCTGTTCGGCCTTCATCTGGCGCATCAGCCTCGCCAGGTCGGCGGCCGAGGGTTCGGCCGCGGTGGTCCAGCCCTGCACGCTGGCCAGGCTAATGCCGTAGGCGGCGGCCAGGTAGCCGAAGGCGTCGTGCGAGGTGATGGCGCGGCGCTGTTCGGGCGGCACCTTGGCCAGCAGGGCGCGCAGGCGCTGGTCCTGCGCGTCCAGCCGCTGAAGATACTGGGCAGCGCGGGCGTCGATGGCGGCGGCCTGTGCCGGCACCAGCCGGCCCAGCGCCACCCGCAGGTTCTCGATGTAGACGTGGGCATTGGCCGGGTCATGCCAGGCATGCGGGTCGGGCGCGCCGTACACCAGGCGCGGCCGGATGCCGGTGGTGGCCACCAGCACCGGGCCGCGGTAGCCCGAGGCGGCCACCAGCCGGTCGAGCCAGCCCTCGAAGCGCAGGCCGTTGACCACCACCAGCTGCGCCGCGGCCAGCTGGCGCACCGCGGCGGGCGTGGGCTCGTACACATGGGCGTCGCCGCCCGGGCCCACCAGGCTGCTCACCTCCACCGCATCGCCGCCCACCTCGCGGGCCATGTCGGCCAGGATGGAAAAGCTGGCCACCACCCGCGGGCGTGCGGCGGCTTGCGGGTTGGCCTGCGCGTGCGCGGGCGAGGGTGCGCCGGCCAGGCCCACGGCCAGCACCGTCAGGAGCACAGTGCCCCCCAGGGCGCCGGCGGTGGCGGGCATGGCCGGACGCCAGGCGGCGCGCAAGCTGCCATGCCGGCCCAGGGCCAGCGACAGCACGTACACCAGGCCCGCCACCAGCACGATGGCCGGGCCCGAAGGCAGGCTGGCGTGGTACGAGAGCAGCAGCCCCGCCCAGGCGCTGAAGGCCGCGATGCCTGCGGCCAGCAGCGCCAGCGCTTCCAGGCTGCGCACCCAGAAGCGGGCCGCCGTGGCCGGCAGCATCAGCAGACCCACTGCCATCAAGGTGCCCAGCGCCTGGAAGCCGGCCACCAGGTTGCCCACCACCAGCGCCAGGAACAGGTAGTGCACCGCGGCCGAGCGGCGCGACACCGTGCGCATGAAAAGGCCGTCGCAGGCCTCGAACACGATGGGCCGCCACAGCAAGGCCAGCAGCAGCAGCGACACGCTGGACACGCCGGCCACCAGCTTCAGCGAGGCATCGTCCACCGCCAGCACGCTGCCGAACAGCACATGCATCAGGTCGACGCTGCCACCCTGGCGGGCGATCAGCAGCACACCGGCCGCCAGCGCGATCAGGTAGAAGGCCGCGAAGCTGGCGTCTTCACGCTGCGGCGTGAAGCGGGCCACCACGCCGGCCAGCAGTGCTACCAGCAGCGCGGCCACGAAGGCGCCCGCGCTCATCGCGCCCAGCGACAGGCCGGCCAGCAGGTAGCCAACGGCGGCGCCGGGCAGCAGCGCATGGGCCATCGCATCGCCCACCAGGCTCATGCGGCGCAGCACCAGCAGCGTGCCCAGCGGGCCGCAGGTCAGCGCCAGCGCCAGGCAGGCCACCAGCGCGCGGCGCATGAAATCGAACTCGGCAAAAGGCTGCCAGAACAGGGCTTGCATCAGGGTCATCAGGCGGGGGAGGGCAGGGCGGCGGCGTGTCGGGCCAGTTGTCGCTCGGCGTGGCGCCAGGCGGCCGAGGCCAGCGCGGCGTCGGCCGGACCTTGCAGCAGCGCGGTGCCGGCCATCAGCAGGGCGGAATCGAAATGCGCGCGCACGAGGGTCTGCTCATGCAGCACGGCGATCACCGTGCGGCCTTGTGCGCGCCAGGCCTGCAGCAGCGCCATCAGCGCGGTGGTGGTGTCTTCGTCCAGCGCGGCGAAGGGCTCGTCCAGCAACAGCAGCCGGGCGTCCTGCAGGCACAGCCGGGCGAACAGCAGGCGCTGGAACTGGCCGGTGGACAGCTCGCCGATCAGCCGGCGTTGCAGCGTCTGCAGGCCCAGGCGTTCGAGCACCTCGTCCACCGCCTGCGCCTGCGCGCGGCTCATGCCGCGCAGCGCGCCCAGCCTCGGCCACAGGCCCATGGCGGCAAAGTCGGCCACGGTGATCGGAAAGCTGCGGTCCACCTGTGATCGTTGCGGCAGGTAGCCCATGTGCGGCCGCAGGTCGGAAGCCACCTCGATGCGGCCGCTGTGGCGCTGCAGCCCGGCGATGGCGCCGATCAGGCTGCTCTTGCCGGCGCCGTTGGGGCCGACGATGGCGTGCAGACCGGCGCGGCCGAAAGCGGCTTGCACGCCTGCCACGGCGGACTGGGTGCCGTAGCGCACGCCCACGCCGTGCAGCTGCACCGCTGCGTCACTGGCCGCCATGCATCGCCCACGCCGCCATGGCCCACAGCAGGCCGACGCCCAGTGCGGCCACGCCGGTGCGCGGTAACGCGGCGCAAGCCAGCCAGCGCAACGCATGCGCCGCGCGCTCAACGGTGGGCGGTGCAGCGTGCTGAACGGTTGCCGGCGCGGAACTCAGACTCGGGATCATCCCCTAATGATAACGACTTCTCTTTATCGGGCGTGAGAGAATCGCCAATCACCCACGAACCGCTTTCTGCTACACGATGGAACGCTCGACCCGCCAACGCTCCGCCATCCGCGCCGTGATCGAGGCCGCCACGCGCCCGCTCACGCCGCAGGAAGTGCTGGACGGTGCGCGCACCGAGGTGGCAGGCATGGGCATCGCCACCGTATACCGCAACCTCAAGCTGCTGGTGGAAGAGGGCAGCGTGCAGGTGGTGGAGCTGCCCGGCGACAGCCCGCGCTATGAATCCAAGCACTTGGGGCACCACCACCATTTCCAGTGCCGGGCCTGCGAACGGGTGTTCGACGTGCACGGCTGCCCGGGCGATCTGGCCCGCCTGGCGCCCGCGGGCTTTCGTGTCGAGGCGCATGAGCTGACGCTGTACGGCCAGTGCGCCGACTGCGCAACCGGCCGCCATTAGGCCGGGCCGCCTAATCCGGCGCGCAGGTTCGGCGCTTGCTCGCTCTTGAGAGGGATGCGGCAGGCCCTCGGGCACAGGCAGCATCGTGACTCGTTCCACCCGGGAGCCGCACCATGCCTGCTTCATCCATCACGCTGCCTCCACCCCTGCTGGGCGAAACCCTGGCCGCCCACGGCTTTGACGCCGGGGACTTCGAGGTGGAGCACGATCCCGAGCCCGACCTGAGCGCCGCGCTGGGCCTGCAAGACAGCCTGTTGCTGGTGCGTCGGCGTTCCACCGGCGCAGTGCGCTTTTACCTGGGCGCTTCCTGGTACACGGCCGTGGTCAGTGACCTGACCACCGGCGAATTCGGCCGGGCGTGATCAGCCGGCCCGCCGCGCTTCCCGCGCGGCATTGACTTCCACCGACCGCAGGTCGGCCGCGGCCTTGTCCAGCACGCCGTTGACGTACTTGTGGCCGTCGGTGCCGCCAAAGTTCTTGGCCAGCTCCACCGCTTCGTTGATGGCCACCTTGTAGGGCACGTCGATGCAGTGCTTCAGCTCGTAGGCGCCGATCAGCAGCACCGCGTGTTCCACCGGCGACAGCTGCGAGGTCTGGCGGTCGACGTGGCGGGCCAGCACCGTGTCCAGGTCGGCCGCCTCGGCGATGCAGCCATGCAGCAGCGCGTCGAAGTGCGCCGTGTCGGCCTTCGAAAAATCTTCCTGCTCACGCATGTGCGCGTCGATCACGCCGGCTTCGGTGCCGGACACCAGCCATTCGTACAGGCCTTGCAACGCCACCTGGCGCGCGTGGCGGCGCGCCACGTTGGCGGCCGACGGCCGTTTCGGGCCGTTCGGCTTCTTGGGGGCGGGGCTCACTTCAGTTCCTTCAGCAACAGGGCCATTTCCACGGCCACACGGGCCGCGTCGCGGCCTTTTTCATCGATGCGGGCATCGGCCTGCACCTGGTTTTCCACCGTCAGGATCGCGTTGGCGATCGGCAGGCGAGCGTCCAGCGCCACGCGGGTGACGCCCGCGCCGCTTTCATTGGCCACCAGCTCGAAGTGGTAGGTCTCGCCGCGGATGATGCAGCCCAGCGCCACCAGCGCGTCGTAGTCGCCCGAAGCCGCCATGGCTTGCAGCGCCACCGGCACTTCCAGGGCGCCCGGCACGTCCACGGTGCGGATGCGGTCGGCGCTGACGCCCAGCGCCGCCAGCTCGGCCAAGCAGGCCTGCTGCAGGCCGGCGGTCACGGTGTCGTTGAAGCGCGCGCGAACGATGCCCACGCGTAGGTGCTCGCCGTTGAGGCCGGCGAGGGTGCCTTTGTCGGAGCCTTGCATGTCAGTCTTTCGAAGCAGGTGCTTCCGTGAATCCGGTCACTTCCAGGCCGAAGCCGACCATGCTGGGCATGCGGCGCGGCTTGCCCAGCAGGCGCATGCGGCGCACGCCCAGGTCGCGCAGGATCTGCGAGCCCACGCCGTAGGTGCGCAGGTCCATCGGGCCCGAGCTGCGTGCGGGCGCGGCGCTGGGCGCGGCCACGGCGCGCGTCAGCAGCGACTCGGCGTCTTCCGCGCAGTTGAGCAGCACCGCCACGCCGCGGCCGGCCGTCTGCAATGCGCGCAGGGCGCTGGGCAGCGACCAGGAGTGGCGCGTGTTGCTGGTGTCCAGCAGGTCCAGCACCGACAGCGGCTCATGCACGCGCACCAGCACTTCGTCGTCCGGCTGCCAGCTGCCCACGCTCAGCACCAGGTGGGCGCCGCCGGTACGGTCGCGGAACATCGCACAGTCGAAGCGGCCGTAGGCGGTGTCGAGCTGGCGGCCGCCCACGCGCTGGATGATGGATTCGGTATGGCTGCGGTGCTGGATGAGGTCGGCGATGGTGCCGATCTTCAGGCCGTGCTCCTGCGCGAACACTTCCAGGTCGGGCAGGCGCGCCATGGTGCCGTCGTCCTTCATGATCTCGCAGATCACGGCGGCGGGCATCAGGCCGGCCATGCCGGCGAGGTCGCAGCCGGCTTCAGTATGGCCGGCGCGCATCAGCACGCCGCCGTCCTGGGCCTGCAGCGGAAAGATGTGGCCCGGCTGCACCAGGTCGGCGGGCTGTGCATGCTTGGCCACGGCCGCCTGCACCGTGCGCGCACGGTCGGCGGCGGAGATGCCGGTGGTCACGCCTTCGGCCGCCTCGATCGACACCGTGAACGCGGTGCCGTGCTTGGTGCCGTTGCGGCTGGCCATCGGCGGCAGTTGCAGCCGTTCGCAGCGTTCCCGCGTCAGCGTCAGGCAGATCAGCCCGCGGCCGTAGCGCGCCATGAAGTTGATGGCTTCCGGCGTGGCATGCTCGGCAGCCAGCACGAGATCGCCTTCGTTTTCGCGGTCTTCCTCGTCAACGAGGATGACCATGCGGCCGGCAGCAAGCTCGGCGACCAGCTCGGGAACAGGAGAAATGGGCATCCGC
>NZ_CAXFDV010000451.1:0-6669 GCF_964001545.1 uncultured Aquincola sp. | reverse complement strand
GGCCAGCGCCTGCAGCGCCCGCACCCGCTGGCGCACGATGCCCAGCTGGCCCAGTTCGGCGGGGTCTGCCTCGGCGATGGCCTGCGCGCTGGGCGCCAGGCGGGTGAGGTCGGCAAACGGCGTGGCGATCGGCTCGCCATAGCGCTCGGTCACGCGGCGCGCCAGCGTGCGCGCCGCGGCCACGGTGACCTGCTGGCCCAGCACCACGCGCATCGCGGTCTCGAAGCCGTCGAAGCTGCCGGCCAGGCGGATGCCGGGCACCGGCGGCAATGCCAGCGCGGCCAGCACCGGGTCGATCTGCGCGGGGTCGGCGTCCAGGTCCAGCGCCTGCCGCACGCGCTGCAGCAGCGCGCCGATGGCGGGCACCAGCGTGGGCGCCAGGCTCAGCATCACCTCATGCCGCTCGGGCCGGTAGCGCAGGCTGATCCAGCCCTGCAGCCGGTGGCCGCCATGCGGCAGGGCCAGCGTGCGGCGCAGCGTCAGCGCTGGCACGTCCACCGCCTCCACACCCGGCACCGCGCGCTGCGCGAAGAAGGCCAGCATGCCTGCCACGTCGTAGGGCGGGCGGTAGGCCAGCTTGAGCACGATGCCGGCCGCTTCGGGCGCCGCATCGCCCCGCTCGCGCCGCAGCGCGCTGGGGCTCAGGCGGTAGCGCTCGGCAAACGCGGCATTGAAGCGGCGCAGGCTGGCATAGCCGCTGGCCAGCGCCACCTGCGTCACCGGCAACGGCGTGTCGGTCAGCAGCTGCTTGGCCAGCAGCAGCCGCTGGGTGGTGATGAAGTCGATGGGCGAGACGCCATGCGCCTCTTGAAAGATGCGGCGCAGGTGGCGGTCGGTCACGCCCAGGCGCGCGGCCACCGCGGGCAGCGACAGCGGCTGGCCTTCATGCACAGCCTGCACCATGGCCTGCGCTGCATGGCGGGCCAGCACCTGCGAGCTGTCGGTCAGCGACAGGCCGGGCGCCAGCTCGGGCCGGCAGCGCAGGCAGGGCCGAAAGCCCGCCTGCTCGGCCGCCGCCGCATGCGCAAAGAAGCGGCAGTTGCGCTGCTGTGGCAGCCGCACCCGGCACACCGGCCGGCAGTAGATGCCGGTGGAGGTGACGCCCACGAAGAAGCGGCCGTCGAAGCGCGCATCACGCGCGGCCAGCGCGGCATAGCGGGCATCGGCGGGGGCGTCGGCGGGGGCTTCAGCAGTGGGGGCGGTAGCGGTGACCATGGCAGCCATTGTGGCCGGCCGGCTCCGGCGCACTCGCCGTTTTCGGACCTGTGCAGCGCGGGCTGCCGCGGCCCTTGAACGGCCCGCCGGCGCGCCAGCCGGGTTTTCACGGAGGCTGCCTACAATCGTTCGCAGGAGGACATGAATGAAAGTCACAGCTTCGGCCTTCAAGGCCTACGACATCCGCGGCATCGTCGGTCAGGCCCTCGACGAGGACTTCGCCGAACACCTGGGCAAGGCTTTCGGCACCGAGGCCGTGGCCGCCGGTGAAAAGGCCGTGGCCGTGGGCCGCGACGGGCGCCTGTCAGGCCCCGGCTTGGCCGCCGCGCTGATCCGCGGCCTGGCTTCCACCGGGCTGGACGTGGTGGACCTGGGCGCCGTGACCACGCCGATGCTGTACTACGTGGCCGCCACGCGTGGCAAGCACGGCTGTAACAGCGGCATCCAGGTGACCGGCAGCCATAACCCCAAGGACTACAACGGCTTCAAGATGGTGCTGTCGGGCCGCGCCATCTACGGCGACGAGATCCAGGGCCTGCGCCGCCGCATGGAAGCCGAGGACTACACCGTCGGCAAGGGCCGCTCGGCCGCGATGGACATCGTGCCCGAGTACATCGCCCGCATCACCGGCGACTGCAAGCTAGCCCGCCCGCTGAAGGTGGTGGTCGATTCGGGCAACGGCATTCCGGGTGCCTCGGCGCCGCAGCTGCTCAAGGCGCTGGGCTGCGAGGTGATCGCGCTGTACAGCCGCGTGGACGGCGACTTCCCGAACCACCACCCCGACCCCTCCAAGCCCGAGAACCTGCAGGACCTGATCCGCACGGTGCACGCGACTGAAGCCGACCTGGGCCTGGCCTTCGACGGCGACGGCGACCGCCTGGGCGTGGTCACGAAAGACGGCCAGATCATCTATCCCGACCGCCAGCTGATGCTGTTCGCGCAGGACATCCTGACGCGCGTCAAGGGCGGCACCATCATCTTCGACGTCAAGTGCACCCAGCGCCTGGCGCCGGCCATCAAGGCCGCCGGCGGCGTGCCGCTGATGTGGAAGACCGGCCACTCGCTGGTCAAGGCCAAGATGAAGGAAGTCAAGGCCCCGATCGCCGGCGAGATGAGCGGCCACGTGTTCTTCGGCGAGCGCTGGTACGGCTTCGACGATGCGTCGTACACCGCGGCGCGCCTGCTCGAGATCCTGAGCCGCCACGACGACCCCAGCGCGGTGCTCAACGGCCTGCCCACCAGCTTCAGCACGCCCGAGCTGAACGTGGCCTGCGCCGAAGGCGAGCCGCGCGAGGTGATCGACAAGCTGCTGGCCGATGCCAACTTCCCGGGCGGCGAGATCGTCACCACCGACGGCCTGCGCGTGGACTACGAAGACGGCTTCGGCCTCATCCGCGCCAGCAACACCACGCCGGTGCTGGTGCTGCGCTTCGAGGGGCATACCGAAGAGGCGCTGCACCGCATCCAGGACGACTTCATGGCGCGCCTGAAGGCCGTGAAGCCCGACGCCGAAGTGGCGGCCGCTGCCCACTGACGACGATGCGATGACGCCCTGGCTGGCGCGCTTTCTCTACAGCGCGCTGTTGCTGGCGCTGACGCCCTTCTACCTGCTGCGCCTGTGGTGGCGGGGCCGCGCCGAGCCGGCCTACCGCCGCCGGCTGCGCGAGCGGCTGGGCTTCTACCGCACCCGCCGCCGCGCCATCGAAGGGCGGGTGGTGTGGCTGCATGCGGTGTCGCTGGGCGAAACCCGCGCCGCCGAGCCGCTGATCAAGGCGCTGCGCGCGCAGGTTCCGGGCATGCGGCTGGTGCTGACCTGCAGCACCGCCACCGGCCTGGAAGCCGGTCGCGCGCTGCTGCAGGACGACGACATCCAGACCTGGCTGCCCTACGACACGCCGGGGGCGGCGCGCCGCTTCTTCCGCCGCTACCGGCCGCTGGTGGGCGTGCTGATGGAAACCGAGATCTGGCCCAACCTGATGCAGGCCGCCCAGCAGGCCGGCGTGCCGATGGTGCTGGCCAATGCACGCCTGTCGGAGCGCAGCCAGCGCAAGGGCCAGCGCCTGGCCGCGCTGCTGCACCCTGCGGTGCAACAGCTCACCTGGGTGCTGGCGCAGACCGAAGCCGACGCCCGCCGCCTGCGCGAAGCCGGCGCGCCGCAGGTGGAGGTGTGCGGCAACCTGAAATACGACATCGAGCCGCCGCCCAAGCTGCTGGCCCGCGGCCTGCAATGGCGCCAGCAGCTCAACGACCCGCCGCGCGCGGTGGTGCTGGCCGCCAGCACCCGCGAGGGTGAAGAACAGCCGCTGCTGTCCGCCTGGCGCGCACTGCCGGCGCCCAGGCCGCTGCTGCTGATCGTGCCGCGGCACCCGCAGCGCTTCAACGAAGTGGGCCTGCTGGTGGACAACAGCGGCTTCACCTTGTCGCGCCGCAGCAGCTGGGCCGAAGGCCCCACCCCCGAGGCCGCCCGCGCCGACGTGTGGCTGGGCGACTCGATGGGCGAGATGCCCCTGTACTACGCCCTGGCCGACGTCGCCCTGCTGGGCGGCAGCTTTGCGCCGCTGGGCGGCCAGAACCTGATCGAAGCCGCCGCCTGCGGCTGCCCGATGGTGATGGGCCCGCACACCTTCAACTTCGAGGACGCGGCCGAGCTGTCGCTGAAGGCCGGCGCTTCACTGCGCGTGGCCGAGATGGCCGACGGCGTGCGCCGTGCGGCGGCACTGGCGGCGGACCCGCAGCGCAATCAGTGGGTGCAGAACGCGTTCGGGTTTGCGGCGGCGCATCGCGGGGCCACCGGGAGGATGGCGCGGCGCATTGTGGCGTGTGCGATTCGGGGGCGGGGGGATGGAGTGGGCGGGCTGTAGCTGTTGGGGCTCGGGCGTTGGCTGCAGCGGGGTTGGGGCTGTGGGGCGCGGACGTTCTGCGAGCCGGCACGCGAGCGCGCTGGCATCAGCGCCTCCACATGTGTGCCGAGCCCAAACGACAAGGTGCAAAGGCACGCCATACTTGTGGGGGATTTCGATGTGCGGTCGTCAATCGGCATCCCGGGTATTGCATGGCACCGTTGCGTCGCTGCTGCCATCGGCCGGCCGGCTACTCGGCCGATCAACGGGCCCGTGGCCGCACCCGCTCTCGACGCGTCTGTCTGGCAACGGACTTCTTCGAAGGCGTATTCGAATTCGCGTGACGGCATGCGTGTGTACACGATCACGCGGAACGTTTTACGCTCCATATCAAGTCAGGCGCGGACTGGAAGCGATCAAGCGCCTCCATCGCCGCAAAGTGAATGGCGAAGCGCTAATGCAACAGGAGGGCAGAATGACTCACAACGGTTGGTACAGCATTGGGGACACAATTCCTGGCGGCAAGAAGGTTGGGAGAATTGTCGGTCAGTCCGAGGCGGTCATTGTCTATATCACTGAAACTGAGACAGTTGCCTACCACGTTGACGACAAAAAGTTTCCTGCAACGCGGCCAACGGCAGACATTGTTCGTTTATCACTTCATCACTTCACAAAGGCATATGCGGATGCGAAGAAACTGTTTCCGCCGGAAGAATGGACGTCCATTCGTGATGAGCTCGCAAGCTCTCTGTACAACAGTCTTACATGCGACGACCACAGAGTTTGCGCAGATTCATTCGTCGCAGTAAGCGAACGAATCACGGGCAAAGTGGCCAACACTTATAGATTGTGCTACCTCATGGCGGCCAGTCTAGCGGCACTCATCTCGGCGATTGTTTGCCTTGGGTTCTGGCAGTATCTCCGGGGAAATCCTGGCGAGGACTATGCACTATGTGCGGTGTTCTCCGTCCTCGGGGCATTCGCATCGGTAATACTGCGGACCTCCAGTGTCCCGGTAGTCGTTGGCGAAGACTGGCGCATAACAGCGCTTCGTGGCGCCTTCCGTATCATTCTTGCAATGCTGCTAACTGCATTCCTTATTGCGGCAGCAAAGGCTAACCTACTTGCGGGGATTTTTACCCTCGCGACCTGGTCATTACTGGCCTATTCGTTTGTCTGTGGTTTTAGTGAACGATTTGGTCCCGAGATCCTTGCCAATCTCGAGAGAGGAAAATCTCGTGCGGCCGGTCGCTAGTCATAGTTGGAGGCGCCGTGATCACTCTGCAGGGAAGCCCCGCTCGGTCAGCGGTGTAAATTGGTTTCGAATTCGGTTCCGAATCGCGGTCGCAGCGTGCCTGAAAAAACCGGCAATGGCAGATTGCACATCTACAGATGGGCTTGTCTCGCGTTTTGTCAAGGCCATAGTTACGAACCGCTCGGCAGTGGCCCATTCGCTCGTTGGGCATTGCGCCCTTGAACGTTACCGAGTTTGGCTGCCGCCGGTCTGCCTTTCAGGCCGCGGCCGGCCAGAGGCCGGCCCTTCGCCAGGCACGCTCCGTCGTAAGGACGGCCGATGTCCCGGCTCAGCCTGGGAACGAGTTCTTCAGATGGCCGGCCGTTGGCTCAATGCGCAGTGCGTCGCCGCTGCCTCAGGGACATGGAGGGGAACGAAGCGGCCGTCTCGCGTAAGCATAGCCCACTGGATGCGAGCGTTCTGCTTGGCTAGCGCCACCACGGCCTTCTGCCAGCCGACGCGACTTTTAATTGCACCCGCCACTGGCTAGTGCGGTGTGTTCGTTTGCCGGCGTTCATCACCGCCGACTTCGCGCCCTGTATCAGCAGAGTGCGCAAATAGTCATCGCTGCGTTCGGTGATCGCCCGGTCTGGGCTTGCCGCCGGTGGAGTTAAGGCAGGGCACAGGGCCGAGCGAAGCGCCGAACTGCTTGGCGCTGGCCAACTGCATGAGGTCATCGACGCTGGTCACCAGCGCCGATGCGCCAATCGGGCAGATGCCGCGCGACGCTGCGCCTTGGCCGCGCGCTCGTTGCTGCGGGCGTGCGCCCCGATACGCTCGTCGCACCATTTCATCTGCAGGTCCAAGTCGACCCAGTGCAGGTGGGTGCGCTGCAGCACCAGCCGCGCGAACCCGCTCAGTTCGTCGTTGGCGTCTTCCAGCACATCGGCAAACACCCGGCGCAGCGCGTCGGGGTTTTGCGGAATGACCAGACCGAACTCGGCCAGCACGCCGCGGATGCGGTTGATGATCAGCGCGTCGTGTTCGGCTTTGTAGCCTTCTCGCAGGCGTTGCACGCTGAGTTGGCCCTGCTTCTTGGCCGTCTTCACCGGCACGAACCGCATCCTCGGCCGGCCCACGGCCTCGCAAATCGCGGCCGCGTCGTTGGCGTCGTTCTTACCGGCCATGCGGTATGAGGGACGAAGGGACCGGCGATCAGCCGCGCATCCAGACGCAGCAGGCGCAAGCGCCGCCCTACGTGGTCGGACCTGCGAAATTCATCCACCCGCCGCGCGATGGACCAAACGCCGACGCGCCATGGATGACTGCAACGGCCCACCGGTGGTCGTCAGGGCGGTGATGGCGAGTCGGCCGATGAGG
>NZ_CAXFDV010000450.1:0-8266 GCF_964001545.1 uncultured Aquincola sp. | reverse complement strand
TACCGCGCGCTGGAAGCACGTTCCAACCAGCTGGCCCATGCGCTGCGGGCGCAAGGCCTGCAGCGTGGCGACCGGGTGGCCATCGTCTCGCCCAACCGGCCCGAGATCGTGGAAATGGAATGCGCCTTCTACAAGCTGGGGCTGGTGAAGGTGGCGCTGAACGCGCGCCTGGCGCCGGCCGAGCTGGCCGATGCGCTGGCCAATGCCGAGCCGGCGGCCTGCATCGCCGGGCCACAGCACCGCACGATGGTGCAGGCCGCGGCCGAGGCCGTGCCCGGCCTGCGGCGCTTCGTCGCGCTGGACGGCGGCGCCCAAGCCGACGGCTGGGCCGACTATGAAGCGCTGCTGGCCGCCCAGCCCGCCACCCCGCTGCGCGAGGAGATGCGGCCTGAAGAACTGGCCGTGCTGCACTACACCTCCGGCTCCACCGGCAAGCTCAAGGCCGCGATGCAGACGGTGGGCAACCGCTTCACCTCGCTGCGCAAGGTGGTGATGGGCCGCATGCAGGCCGGCCCCGGCGACGTGCTGATGCTGTGCGGCCCCATCACCCATGCCAGCGGCATGTTCATCCAGCCGATGCTGTTCCAGGGCGCCACGGTGCTGCTGATGGACCGCTTCCAGCCGGCCGAGATCCTGCGCGCTATCGAGCAGCAGCGGGTGACCATGGCCTTCTTCGTGCCGGCCATGATCCATGCCCTGCTGGCCGAGCCCACGCTGCGCGAGCGTGACCTCTCCAGCCTGCGGCTGCTGAGCTATGGCGCCGCGCCGATGTCGCCGGCCCGCATCCGCGAGGCCTGGGCTGCCTTCGGGCCGGTGCTGGCGCAAGGCTACGGCGCGGCCGAGACCACGGGCGGCGTGGTGGGCCTGTCCATCGCCGACCATGCACGCGCCATCAGCGGCGAGCGGCCCGAGCTGTTGTATGCCTGCGGCCGCGCGCTGGGCGAATCGGACGTGCAGGTGCTGGACGAGGCCGGCCAGCCGGTGCAGGGCGATGCGATCGGCGAGATCTGCGTGCGCGGGCCCGACGTGTTCGCCGGCTACTGGCGCGCGCCGGCATTGACGCAGGAGGTGCTGGGCGAGGACGGCTGGCTGCGCACCGGCGACCTGGCCCGGGTGGACGAGGAGGGCTACATCCACATCGTCGACCGCAAGAAGGAGATGCTGGTGTCGGGCGGCTTCAACGTGTACCCGCGCGAGGTGGAATCGGTGCTGGCCCAGCACCCGGCGGTGTACGAAGCCTGCGTGATCGGCGTGCCCGATGCGCATTGGGGCGAGGCGGTGAAGGCGGTGGTGGTGCTGCGCGACGGGCAAAGCGCCGATGCGCAGGCGCTGATGGACTTCTGCGAAGGCCGGCTGGCCGGCTTCAAGCGACCGCGCAGCATCGACTTCGTGACCGCGCTGCCGCGCAACAGCAACGGCAAGCTCTCGCGCAAGGACGTGCGAGAGCCGTACTGGCAGGGCCAGCAACGCCGCGTGAACTGACCGGGGGCCGCATGACCATCACCCACCACGCCTTCTTCGAGGGCAGCCCGGCCGCTGCCGATTTCATCGCCCGCGTGCAGGCCTTCATCCATACCGAGCTGGACCCGTTGGCGCACGAACACCACCTGAGCCATGAGCAGGGCGCGCCGCGCGCACTGCTGCAGCAGGTGTGGCGGCTGTCGCACGAGCGCGGCTTCTACGGCATGACGCTGCCGGCCAGCCTGGGCGGCGCCGGCTTCGGCCTGCACGACCATGCGCTGATCAAGGAGGCCATCTACGCCACCGGCTCGCCCTTTGCGCCGCATGTGCTGGGCGAGCTGTCGGGCCCGCCGCGGCTGGGCGCGCTGGTGCGCAGCGCCACGCCCGAGCAGATGCAGCGCCTGGTGCTGCCGGTGGCGCGGGCCGAAAAAGCCATCTGCTTTGCCATCACCGAGCCCGAGGCCGGCTCGGACGCCGGCGCGGTGCAGACGCGGGCCGAGCCCGATGGCGACGGCTTCGTGCTCAACGGCACCAAGCGCTTCATCTCGGGCGCGCCGTTCTGCGACATGGCCATCGTCATCGCCGCCACCGGCACCGACCCCGCGCGGCGCGAGACCACGGCCTTTCTGGTGGAGCGCGACCGCCCGGGCTTCCGGGTCGAGGCGGGCTACAAGACGCTGGCCGGCCAATCGCACACCGGCAACATCGTGCTGCAGGACTGCCGCATCCCGGCCGCCAACCAGCTGGGCGAGCGCGGGCGCGGCCTGGCGCTGGCACTGGGCCGCATCACCGTCAACCGGCTGCTGCATTGCCCGGCGATGCTGGGGCTGGCCAGCCTGGCCTTGAAGGATGCGCGCGACCATGCGCTGCAGCGCCGGCAGTTCGGCCAGCCGATTGCCCAGTTCCAGGCGGTGCAGCACCTGCTGGCCGACATGGCCACCGACCTGGCCGCCGCGCGTGCGCTGATGCTGAGCGTGGCCCGCCGGCTGCAGCACGATGCCGATGCGCGGGCCGAGGCTTCGATGGCCAAGCTCTTCTGCTCGGAAGCCGCCTTCCGCATCGCCGACCGCGCGGTGCAGGTGCTGGGCGGCGAAGGCATCGTGCAGGGCAGCCGGGTGGAGTTTTTGTTCCGCCTGCTGCGCATGTACCGGGTGCTCACCGGCACCAGCGAGATCCAGCGCAACACCATCGCCCGCGAACTGCTGGACGAACATAAGGAGACAAGACCATGAAGACGATGCGAACCCTGGCCACCGTGGCCGCCCTGCTGGCCGGCGTGGTGGGCACCGGCGCCAGCGCGCAGGAGCGCTACCCCACCAGGCCCATCCGCTGGATCGTGCCCTACCTGGCCGGCACCTCGCCCGACAACACGGTGCGCGTGGTGGCCGAGGCGATGGGCGCACTGCTCAAGCAGAACATCGTGGTGGAGAACAAGCCGGGCGCCGCCGGCAACCTGGGCGCGCAGGCCGCCGCACGGGCCGCGCCCGATGGCTACACCTGGGTGTATTCCGGCTCGCCGATGACCACCAGCATGCGCATGTACAAGAAGCCGGGCTTCGACGTGATGAAGGACTTCGTGCACGTCGGGCGCATCGGCACCTCCGACCTCACGCTGGTGACGCCGGCCGGCAGCGGCCTGGCCACGGTGCAGCAGCTGGTGGCGCGGGGCCGCCAGCAGCCCGGCCAGCTGATGTATGCCAGCGGCGGCATCGGCTCGCCCGCGCACCTGGGTGCGGCGCTGATGCTCAAGGCCGCCGGCATCACGGCCACGCACATTCCGTACAAGGGCGCCACCGAATCCACCAATGCGGTGATCGCGCGCCAGGTGGACTTCACGCTGGCCATCACCTCGGTGGCGCTGCCGCACATCCAGAGCCAGCGGCTGCAGCCGGTGGCCGTCACCTCATCGCAGCGCCATCCGCGCCTGCCCGAGGTGCCCACGCTGGCCGAAGCCGGGCTGCCGGTCACGCTCACCTCCATCGGCGGCCTGTCGGTGCCGGCCGGCACGCCGCAGCCCATCGTCGAGCTGCTGGGCAAGACGCTGCGCACCGCGCTGGCGCAGCCCGAGACACGCGCGCGCATCGAGGCGCTGGGCGGCGCCGTGGCCCCCAGCACCGAAGCCCAGTACACCGAAGCCCTGCGCGAAGAGCTGGGCCATGCCGAGCAGATGGTGGCCGCGGCCGGGCTGCAGCCGGAGTAACGCCATCCCGCAGGGCGGGCGGTCAATGCCCCACAGCCAGCGCCTTTGTTTATGATAATGGCTTCTCATTAGCAAGAGGCGCCATGAACACGACCCTGCCCGTCACTGTCCTGTCCGGCTTTCTGGGCGCTGGCAAGACCACGCTGCTCAACCATGTGCTGGCCAATCGCGAAGGCCTGCGCGTGGCGGTCATCGTCAACGACATGAGCGAGGTCAACATCGACGCCTCGCTGGTGGACCGCAGCGCCGGCAACGCGGGCGCCGCCTTGTCGCGCACCGAGGAGCGGCTGGTGGAGATGAGCAACGGCTGCATCTGCTGCACGCTGCGTGAAGACTTGCTGCTGGAGGTGCGCAAGCTGGCGGCCGAGGGCCGCTTCGACCACCTGCTGATCGAATCCACCGGCATCGGCGAGCCGATGCCGGTGGCCGCCACCTTCGACTTCACCGACGAACAGGGCCGCTCGCTCAACGACGTGGCCCACATCGACACCATGGTGACGGTGGTGGACGCCTACAACCTGCTGGCCGACTACAGCAGCACCGACCTACTGGCCCAGCGCGGCGAGACCACCGGACCGGAAGACACGCGCAGCCTGGCGGCACTGCTGGCCGAGCAGATCGAATTTGCCGACGTGGTGGTGGTCAACAAGATCGACAAGGTGGACGCCGGCCGTCGCGACGAGGTGGCCGCGGTGGTCAAGGCGCTGAACCCGGTGGCGCGCATCGTCTGGGCCGACCATGGCCGGGTGCCGCTGAAGGAGGTGCTGGGCACCGGCCTCTTCGACATGGAGCGCGCCAGCGAGATGCCCGGCTGGGCGCGCGAGCTGGAAGGCCAGCATGCACCCGAGACCCAGGCCTACGGCATCGAGAGCTTCGTGCTGCGCAGCCGCGCGCCGCTGCACCCGTGGCGCTTTTCCAGTTTCATGGAAATGCCGCTGCCCGGCCTGCTGCGGGCCAAGGGTTATGTGTGGCTGGCCAGCCGGCCCGACTGGGTGGTGAGCTATTCGCGCGCTGGCAACACCGCCACGCACGAGCCGGTGGGCCGCTGGTGGGCCGCCGCCCCCCGCAGCCGCTGGCCGGCGCCGGGCAGCGCCGAGCGGCAGGAGATCGACGCACGCTGGGTGGAGCCGCATGGCGACCGCCTGAACGAAGTGGTGTTCATCGGCCGCCGCATGGACCGCGCCGCCATCGAGCAGGCCTGGAAGGCCATGCACCTGAACCACACCGAGACGCGCAAGGGCCGTGACGGCTGGGCCACGTTGCCCGACCCGTTCCCGCAGTGGCAGGCCACCGCGGAAGCGGCCTGACGCTGGACTGGCCCGTCGCCGGAGTCTGCGGTCAGCGCGCTTCGACCCAGGGCCGCACGGCGTCGGCCGCCGCCTGACCCTGTTGCTGCAGCCAGCCGCGCAGGGCCTGCAGCGGCGGGTCGTCGCGCTCGGCCGCCAGGTGGTAGCCGGCGGCGGCCGGTACCACGGGGCCGAAGGGCTGCACCAGACGGCCGCTGCGCAGCTCGTCCTGCACCAGGACGGCCCGGCCCATCGCGATGCCCTGGCCGTCCAGCGCGGCCGACAGCGCCAGCTGCAAGAGGTTGAAGCCGCGGCCGGCGGCCAGGCCTTCGCACACCCGGCCACTGTGCTGCAGCCAGTGTTGCCACTCGGCATGCGGCGGGGCGCCGTCCCAGGGCTGCAGGTCGTGCAGCAGCCAGTCGCCGCGCAGCGGGCCCCCCTCGCGCAGCGACGGGTGCGCCGCCACGAAGGCGGGTGAAGCCACTGGCAGCAACCATTCGTCCATGAAGCGGTGGCTGTGCAGGCCCGGATGGCCCCCCAGGTCGTAGCGAATGGCGGCGTCCACGCCGTCGGCCTGCAGCCGCGCGCGATCGATGCGGTGGAATTCGGCCCGCAACGACACCGGGCCATGCAGGCCCGCCGGCCGGCCGTCGCCCAGCCGCCGCGCCAGCCAGCCCAGCGCCAGCGTGGGCGGGCAGCTGAGCACCAGCGCGCGCGGGGCATTGCTGCCTTGGCGCACCTGTTGCAGCGCGGTGTCCAGCCGCGACAGCGCCTCCTGCGCCACCGCGGCCAGCTGCTCGCCTTCGGGGGTGAGCGTGAGCTGGCGCGGCCCGCGCACGAACAGCGGCCGCTGCAGGTAGTCCTCCAGCGCCTTGACCTGCTGGCTCACCGCGCCCTGGGTCACGCACAGGTCCTGCGCGGCCAGCGTGAAGCTCAGCCGCCGGGCCGCCGCCTCGAAGCTGCGCAGCCAGCTCAGGTGCGAGGCGCTCAGCATGGCCGTGCCATCAGCCTGACTGATGGCCGCTGCAGCAAAGCTGGTTTGTGCCGCGGGTGGCCGCTGCCCAGAATGAAGTCCATGCCCTCCCGGGCCCGCCACCGCAAAAGACCTGCATGAACGCTGCCGCCACCTTCGCCCTTGCGCCCGCCCTGGCCCGTGTCGCGGCGCCCGCCGCCGCCCCGGATGGCGACGACGAAGCCCTGCTCGAGGCGGTGCGCCACCGCCGGCCAGTGTTGTTCGCGCAGCCGCAACGCGCAGCCGACGGCCTGCCCGGCACCGCCTGGGGCAGCGAGCCCCTTGGCCGCACCGACATGCAGACCGCGGCCGACCGCTTGCGGCGCTTCCAGCCGGTGTTGCAGGCCCTGTTCCCCGAACTGCAGGCCAGCGCCGGCCAGATCGAGTCGCCGCTGCTGCCGGTGCCGGCGATGCAGCGGGTGCTGGGTCTGGGCGCCGGGCAGGGCCAGCTGTTCGTCAAGGCCGATCACGGCCTGCCGGTGGCGGGCTCCATCAAGGCGCGCGGCGGCCTGCACGAGGTGCTGGAGTTCGCCGAGCGGCTGGCCCGGCAGCTGGGGCTGGTCACCGGCGAAGACCTCTCGCCGCTGGCCACGCCCGATGCGCGCCGCCAGTTCGGCGCCTACCAGGTGGCGGTGGGCTCCACCGGCAACCTGGGGCTGAGCATCGGCGTCATCGCCTCGGCGCTGGGTTTTCGGGCGGTGGTGCACATGTCGGCCGACGCCAAGGCCTGGAAGAAGCAGCGCCTGCGCTGGCGCGGGGTCACGGTGGTGGAGCATGAGGGCGACTATGCCGCAGCCGTGGCCGCCGGGCGGGCCGAGGCGGCGCGCGATCCGCGCTGCCACTTCGTGGACGACGAAGACTCGCTGTCGCTGTTCCTGGGCTACAGCGCCGCCGCCTTCCACCTGCGCGACCAGCTGGCCGCCGCCGGCCGCGTGGTGGACGCGGCGCATCCGCTGTTCGTCTACATCCCCTGCGGCGTCGGCGGTGCGCCGGGGGGCATCACTTTCGGTCTGGCGCATCTGTTCGGGCCGCATGTGCACTGCTTCTTCGCGGAGCCCACCGCCTCGCCGTGTTTCCTGCTGGCGCTGCAGAACCAGGCAGGGCAGGTGCCCAGCGTGTACGAGCATGGGCTGGACAACCGCACCGAGGCCGACGGCCTGGCGGTGCCGCGTGCTTCGCAGCGGGCGGTGCAGGTGGTGCGGCCGGCGCTGGGCGGCGTGTTCACCGTGGCCGACGAGACGCTGTTCGAGCACCTGGCGCGGGTGTGCCAGGCCGAGGGGCTGCGCATCGAGCCCTCGGCCGCCGCCGGTTTCGACGGACCGCAGCAGCTGCTGCACAGCGAGGCCGGCCGCCGCTACCTGCAGCGCCACCAGCTGGCCGCGCGCCTGCCGCAGGCCACCCACATCGTGTGGACCACCGGCGGCCTGTTCGTGCCTGAGGAAGAGTACGAGCGCTTCCTGGCCCGCGGCCTGCGCCGTGCGCCGGACCGGGCAACCCTGGCGCCGTGACCCGCGGGGCCGGTTGAGCGCCTGAGGCGGCTCAACCCGGCACACGCGCGGGCAGCACCTGCACCAGCTCGTCCACCGCCTGCCGCAGGCGCAGCGGCATCGGCGCATCGGCCGCCCACACCGCGTGGGCTTCCATCGGGGCCGAGCGGTGCTGGCCCAGCAACGGCAGCAGTTGGCCGCCGGCCAGCTCGTCCTGCACCAGCCAGGCCGGCACCCAGGCCAGGCCCAGGCCGGCCACCGCCGCATCGACGATGGCCGACAGGTCGTCCAGCCGCAGGCGCCCGCGGGGCTGCAGCTCGATGAGGCGGCCGCCGGCCGCTTCGTACTGGATGGGCTGCAGATGTTCGCCACGCCGGTACACCAGGTGCTCATGCGCGGGCAGGTCTTCGATCTGCTGCGGCGTGCCGCAGCGCTGCAGGTAGCCGGGCGCGGCGCAGAGCAGCTTGCGCATGATCAGCAGGCGGCGGGCGCGCAGCATGCCGTCGGGCGGCAGGGGGCCGATGCGGATGGCCAGGTCGAAGCCGTCGGCGAACAGGTCCATCGAACGGTCGCTGAAGGCCAGCTCCAGCTCCAGCGCCGGGTGCCCGGCGGCCCAGGCCAACAGCACCGGCGCCACGCAGTGGCGGCCGAACAGCACCGGCAGGGTCACGCGCAGCCGGCCGGTGACTTCCGTGCGGCCCGACTCCAGCTGGGCGGCGGCGGCGCCCAGCGTGTCGAGCGCGCGCTGGCAGCTCTCGAAGTAGAGGCGGCCTTCTTCGGTCAGCGCGAGCGAGCGGGTGGAGCGGTGGAAGAGCCGCGT